>NZ_JBYSYA010000049.1:0-4009 GCF_058782785.1 Cupriavidus sp. FW306-01-F10A | reverse complement strand
GTGCGGCAGCCACCGGCACGGCAGCTGTAGGGCATGATCCAGCCGGCGTTCAGCCCCGCCGTCAGCACCGTCGTCCCCGCCGGCACCGTATAGCTGTGCCCGCTCGGTCGTAAGGTCACCTTGAACGTCTTGTCCTCTGTCTCCGACACCCGATTGCTCCTTGTTGGCATGCGTCCGGTGAAATTCTTTAGTTTCACACAGCGGACACGTTGTTTCATTTACGCAAACTCTAGTCACCGCTCAGGGCATTGTCAAGATGCAACGGCACATTCACCGGCCGTGCCGTTCTTGCATGGCTGCCGCGGGGAAACGCATCGGCAGGCAAGGCGCACAGGGCAGGACATCGCACCTGGTCAGTACCCGCGACTCAGGGCGCACGCGCGCGAACGCCCGATGTGAAACGACCAGGCAACACGGATGTGCTGGTCAAAACGAATCGAGGGGATTTGGGTCAGGGAATGAATCGCGGAGGCATCCGGCGTACTCGCCAGCTATCGACTGGCCGCACCACTCTGCAAGCCTGCGAAGCTCGATGGCTTTGGTGCCGGCCATCGCCGTCTTGCGATCTGCCCACACGCCTTCCTCGGGGCCATTCCGCTTGACTGGTATAATTTGCGCTGTACGCAATGTTTGCCGTCTAACGAAATAAATCTAAGGCGAAACACCGTCACGCGCAAGGGGGATATACTGAAGGAACGAACGGGGGCTGACGCGCAGCATTGGGCAGGCGTCACTTTGCTGCTGGCGCCAGGCCAGGCAGCATCCGCAATTTCATTGTTTCGTTGGTGCGAGCAGGGGCCAGGCGCGCCCGCGACACGCAATCAGCAGGCAATCCGAGAGGAGCCCTGCACGTCCGGCTCGCGCCAGGCGAACCGGACCACAGCCCTGAAAGGCTAAGCAGCCGACTCGAGCTGCGCATCGGCGCAGCCAAGGGCCACTGAAATATTGCAGGCGGTAGCCAGGACCTGTTGTATGTATTCCGCCTGCAGCACCTTGGTGAGCCGGGCCTGTGGCATTGCCAATGCCACGGAGCCAACCACCTTCGATTCCCTGTCGAAGACAGGCGCCGCGATGGAAGCGCCCCCGGCCACCAGCTCGCCGAGAGAAATGGCATACCTGTTCCGACGAACCGTCTTGAGCGAGGCCTTGAGCTGATCACGCTCCTGCGCGGCAGGAATAGCGCGCAGGATTTCCACGATCGCCGCCTCGGAAAGAAAAGCCAGGATCGCCTTCCCCGGCGCGCCAACATGCAGCGGCCGCACCGTCAGCCCCGGGGCATAGGACAGCGGCTTCTTGCTCTTGAGTTCCTGGACGCACTCGCGCTTGTTGCCGCCCTGGAAAACGAACAGCGAGATCGTCTCGTCGGTCGCCTCCCATAGTTCCTGCAGGAAGGGCTGCGCGACTTGGACGACATCGGTGCTGGCCAGGAACGCATTGGCCAGCTCAACGGCAAAATGCGTCAACTCATAGGTGCGGGGGTCACCGTACGAGCGAAGCAGCCCCTTCTTCTCAAGCGTATTCAGCAGGCGGTATAAAGTCGGGCGACTGAGCGGAACGGACTCCTCGATCTTCGAGATACCCATCGACGGGGTCTCGATAAAACTGAGCAGAATATCCAGGGCGCGCTCGACCGAACGTACGCTATCCAAGCGAACTCCTCATGTATTTTCAGTGACACGCTGCCTGGCACCGGCAAAGGCAGCGCTCCATTCTGCCCGACCACGGGCGAACACCGGCAGAGCGGATTCTATCCCCAATTGCGGCATCCGGAACGCCGCCAGCCGGTATGTCCCCCATGACGTGTCTATCCGGCAAGCGTTTCCTCCTGGACCGTGTTTCTGAGAATGCCGATATTGGAGATTTCGACTTCGACGACGTCCCCGGCCCGGAGAAAGCGAGGCGGATCCTGGAACAATCCCACCCCGCCCGGCGTGCCGGTGACGATCACATCGCCGGGAACCAGGGGACAGATGGTTGAAAAGTAGGCGACCAGTTCCTCCACCCCAAAGATCATCTCGGACAGCGGGGTGCTCTGCACCTCCACGCCGTTCAGTCGCGTCACCATGGTGTTTGCGCCAATCTCCCCTGCCTCGTCAGGCGTTACCAGCCAGGGGCCAAAGGCACCGGTTCCGGCAAAGTTCTTCCCCGCGCCGATCTGCGAGGAGTGGCGCTGCCAGTCGCGCACGGAACCGTCGTTGTAGCAGGCATAGCCCGCCACATGATCGAGCGCTGCCTCCCGCGCTATGTGTCGCCCGCCCCGCCCAATGACGACCGCAAGCTCGCCTTCATAGTCGAACTTCTCGGAAACGACCGGGCGCACAAGCGGACCCAGGTGTCCGACCTGACTGGCCGCAACGCGATGGAAAATCATCGGCCGGGTCGGTGCCTCGACGCCGATCTCGTCGGCGTGCGCCTTGTAGTTGCGCGCGAGGCACCAGATGGCATGCGGATCCGTCACCACCGGATCCAGCGTCAGCCCATCGATATGGCAAGCACTGTCCCGCCCGGACTCCGCCGCGTCCCTGGCCCGGGCCAGCCCGTCATCCAGCGATAGCAAGCCTCGCATCGTCCGCGGCAAATCCGGCGCCACCTCATCCAGGCATACCACCTGCTGCGCGGACACCATGACACCCACACCTGCCCTGCCCTTGTTCTGATACGACACCAATCTCATCAGATTTGCTCCGAGAAACCTCGCCCTTCAGGGCGGGGAGTGAAAGGAGTGCTGCCGGCAGCAAGCAATCCCAAATTAGAATGACCGGCATGCTTCTCGTCTATCGCTACCGGGTGAAGTCGCTCAACGGCCTGCTCAACAAGCAGAGCCGGGCGGTGAACTACGTCTGGAACTTCTGCAATGACACGCAGAAGCACGCGCTCGAATGGGGGAAGAAGTGGCCGAGCGGGTTCGATCTGAACGTGCTGACCACGGGCAGCAGCAAGGAACTCGGCATCCATTCGGGCAAGGTCAACGCGACATGCGAGCAGTACGCGAAATCGCGTAGCCAGCATCGCCGTCCTTACTTGCCTTCGCCCGCACGTGCCCTGCGGCACCTGGCCCAGGCTCCGCGGCCTACCCTGCCTCGCCTCTCACGATCTGGAGCTGCCGGCCCAGGCCCTTGACCTCGGTGGCAACCCGGTCGCCCGGCCTGAGATACCCTGGCGGCTTCATGCCCATGCCGACGCCCTGCGGCGTGCCCGTCAGGACAATATCGCCTGGCAGGAGCCGGAAGCATCCGGTGATATAGCTGAGCAGCTTCGCCACCGGAAAGATCATGTCGCTGGTATGGCTCTGCTGCCGGATTTCATCGTTGACGCTCAGGCTCAGCGAGAGCGCCTGAGGATCCGCGATCTCGTCACGGGTCACCAGCCAAGGCCCGACCGGCGCGAAGCCCGGCGCGCTCTTGCCGATGATGAATTGCCCGCTTCGCTCGATCTGCCAGACCCGCTCGGAAACATCGTTGACGGTGCAGTATCCGGCTACGTAGTCCAGTGCATCCGCTTCATCGATCTGGTAGGCCGGGCGCCCGATCACCACGCCGAGCTCCACCTCCCAATCCGTATTCATCGAATCGCGGGGGAGGACGATGTCATCGTTGGCACCGGACAGCGAAGTGATGGCCTTGCTGAATACCATCGGATGGCGCGGTATTTCCATGTTGGCCTCTTCCGCGTGCGCCCGGTAATTCAAGCCCACGGCCACCACCTGGCGCATGCCCGACACGGGTACACCGAGGCGCGGCGTGCCGGGGACGAGCGGCAGTTTTTCCGGATTCACCGCTGCGAGCGCGTGCAGGCCTTCCGGGCTGAGGATTTCTGGAGTTATGTCCGAAACCATCGGCCACAGCGATCGGATTGCCCCATTTCCATCGAGCAAGCCCGGCTTCTCAAGGCCCTGCGGGCCATATCTCACTATTTTCATTCGTTCCTCAAGATTTCTGTCTTGTCGTTACTGCTTATCGGTTGCCGCCGAGATCGCCATGCAGGTCGGAGTCGGCATCGCCGAAGCGAT
>NZ_JBYSYA010000048.1:0-5160 GCF_058782785.1 Cupriavidus sp. FW306-01-F10A | reverse complement strand
GCCATGCAGCCGCCGCCACGCCGCGACGCCATCGGCACGCTCGACCGCAACCTGATCACCGCCGCCAGCGCCGGCGACCAGGACCTGGTGGCGCGCCTGCTGGCCGCCGGCGCCTCGGCGCGCGCGGCCGACGAGCGCGGGCGCAGCGCCCTGCTGGCGGCGGTGCAGAACCGGCACACCGAAGTCGCGCGCACGCTGCTGCTGGCCGGCGCCGATGTGAACCTGAAGGACACCGAGGCCAACAGCCCCTTCCTGCTGGCAGCCGCCACCGGCCAGGCCGACATGGTGCGCCTGGCGCTGGCGCACGGCGCCGACCTGGCCAGCACCGACCGCTATGACGGCACCGCGCTGATCGCCGCCAGCCAGCATGGCCATGTCGAGGTGGTGAAGCTGCTGCTGAAGGCCGGCGTTGCCGTGGACCATGTCAACGACCTCGGCTGGACCGCGCTGCTGGAAGCGGTGATCCTGGGCGATGGCAGCACCCGCTACGAGGAAACGGTGCAGCTGCTGCTGGATGCCGGCGCTGACGCCAACCTTGCCGACCGTGAAGGCGTGAGCCCCACGCGCCATGCGCGCGAGCGGGGCTACAAGACGATGGTGAAGATGCTGATGCGGGTGCGGGGGCATTGAGGGCCGGCACCGCGTAAATAAAAAAGGCTGGTCGGTCGACCAGCCTTTTTCATTGGCTACCCGGCTGCCTCAGGCCGCGGGCCTCTCCTCCGCGCCGGTGTTGCGCGCATTCTCGCTTTCCTGCAGATGGCGCCACATCACCTTGCCGGTGCCCGACTTCGGCAGCGCCTCGACGAACTCCACCACGCGCGGGTACTTGTAGGCGGCCATGTTCTCCTTGGCCCATTCGATGATCTGCTCCGGCGTGGTCTTGCCCCTGGCATGGGCGCGCAGCACCACCACCGCCTTGACGGTCTCGCCGCGGTACGGGTCGCGCGTGCCGATGATGCAGGCCTCCTGCACGTCCGGATGCTTGTACAGCAGGTTCTCCACCTCGGCCGGCCACACCTTGAAGCCCGACGCATTGATCATGCGCTTGAGGCGGTCGGTGATGAAGAAGTAGCCCTCTTCGTCCATGCGGCCCAGGTCGCCGGTGCGGAAGAAGGCCTTGCCCTCGAACTCGATAAAGGCGTCGCGGGTGGCGTCCTCCTTGCCCCAGTAGCCCTTGAACACCTGCGGGCCGCTGACGATGATCTCGCCGATCTCGTTGGGCGGCAGTTCCTTGAGCGTGACCGGGTCGACCACGCGCGCGTCGGTGTTGAAGGTCGGCACGCCCAGGCACTGCAGCTTGGGCCGGTCCGACGGGTTGCTGTGCGTCGGCGCCATGGTCTCGGACAGGCCGTAGCCTTCCAGGTAGTTCAGCCCGAACTGCTCGCGCAGGCGCTCGGCCACGGCCTGCGGCATGGCCGCGCCGCCGCCGCCGATATAGCGCAGGCTGGCCAGGTCGAACTGGGCCAGGTTGGGGCTGGCCAGGAAGTCGATCACCATGGTCGGGATATTGGTCCAGTGCGTGACCTGGTAGCGCGAGATCAGGCGGCCGGCCACCTCGCGGTCCCAGCGCGGCAGCATCACCACGGTGGCACCGCTGTAGATCGGGCCGTTCATGCCGTACTGCATGCCGGTGACGTGGAACAGCGGCAGCACCGACAGGATCACCGATTCGGCGCCCGAGCCCGACCAGGTCGAGCCGCCGACGATGTTGTGCATCACCGAGCGGTGCGTATGGATGCAGCCCTTGGGGAAGCCGGTGGTGCCCGAGGTGTAGGGCATCACCGCCATGTCGTCCGGGCCGGCGGTGTGCGGGCCGGGCTGCAGGCCGGCGCCCAATGCCTCGGGCCACGCGGTGGCGCCCGCGGGCAGCGGATGCGGCGTGGTCAGCCAGGCCGGCGGCGCGTCTTCCGGATGTTCGTGCGCGGGCGGCAGCGCGTCGGCATACTGGGTCACCAGCATATGCTGCAGGCGCTCGGCCGGCGCCAGCTCCGCCTGCGCCTGCTCGACCCCGGCGGCCAGGTCGGCGGTGAAGATCGCCACGCGCGCCTGCGCGTCGGTCACGTAATGCTTGAATTCCTCGGCGCGGTTCATCGGGTTGACCGGCACCACCACCGCGTCGGCGCGCAGGATGGCGTAGTAGCTGACGATGAACTGCGGGCAGTTCTGCATGTACAGCAGCACCCGGTCGCCCTTCTTCACGCCCGCCTTCTGCTGCAGCCAGCCGGCCAGCGCGGTGGCCTGCGCCTCCAGCTCACGGAAGGTGATGGCATTGCCGAAGTAGCGGATCGCGGCCTTGTCGGCATAGCGGAGCGCCGAGACTTCCAGGTTGGCCCAGAGCGAGGTCTCCGGCAGCACGATGGCGGTCGGCAGGCGCTTCGGCCAGAACTGGAAATGCGGGCGAGCTGGGGTCTGCATGCAAGGTCTCCTGTGCGGTCTCGCGGACCGGGTCTTTTGGTATGATCAAGGACTATAACCGAACGATCGTTCTATTTTCAACCGCAGACTTTCCCGAACCCTGCGGGCACGGTATTGGCACAGGGCGTTGCATTCGGCGCCTTCGCCCTCACAATAGGGGTATAGATTGCCTTGCCCCTTCGGGCGGCCCGCCCGGGCTGGCCGCTCCCGCCTCTCCCCGATCCAGGATTTCCCATGAGCGACGTGACCCTGCAGAATTTCGAAACCGAAGTGATCGAGGCCTCGCGCCAGGCGCCCGTGCTGGTCGACTTCTGGGCGCCGTGGTGCGGCCCCTGCCGCACGCTGGGTCCGATGCTGGAACGGCTGGAATCCGAGGCCGGCGGCCAGTGGAAGCTGGTCAAGGTCAATGTCGACGAGAACCAGGACCTGGCCGCGCACTTCGGCGTGCGCAGCATCCCACATGTGGTGGCGATTGCCGACGGCCAGGCGGTGGACCAGTTCATCGGCGTGCTGCCCGAGTCCGGCCTGCGTGAATTCCTCGGGCGACTGATGCCCAAGCCCGCGCAGACGGCCCTGCATGACGCGCTGCAACTGGCCGCCGAGGGCGACCGGGCCGGCGCCGAGGCGAAGTTCGACGAAGCCATTGCGCTCGACCCCGAGACCGACGCCGCCCGGCTGGCCTATATCGGTTTCCTGCTGGACGGCAATGCCATCGCCGAGGCCAGGTCGCAGTTCGAGGCCCTGTCGCCGCAGGCCGCGCAGCAGGACGCCCATGCCGCGCTGCGTACCCGCATGGACGCGATGGAGGGCCTGTCCGGCCTGCCGGACGAGCCCACCCTGAGCGCGCGCATCGCCGCCGACCCGCGCGACCTGGCGGCGCGGCGGGACCTGGCCAGGCTGCTGATCGCGCGCCAGCAGTACGAGCCGGCACTGGAGCAGTTGCTGGAAATCGTGCGCGCCGACCGCACCTTCGAGGACGATATCGGCCGCAAGACCATGCTGTCGGTGTTCGAGATGCTGGCCGACCGGCCCGAAGTGGTGTCGCACTGGCGCCGCCAGCTGAGCACCGCGCTGAACTGAACGGCCGGGCCGCGGCCCCGGCGCGGTAAACTGGCGGACTCAGTTCCGCCATTTTTCCTGCCATCCGCCATGCCAGCGCCCCGCCTGATCGACTTCAAGACCGAGCCCGCCCCCAGCCACGACCGCCCGCGCCCGGACCGGCTGGTGTCAGGCAACCCCGACCGCACCACCTGGACGCACTACAGCGCGCAGCACGGCGATTTCGACTGCGGCATCTGGGCATGCGAGCCCGGGGCCTGGCGCATCGCCTTTCCGGCCGGCAAGGAAGAGTTCTTCCATATCATCAGCGGCCGCATCCGCATCAGCGACGATGCCGGCCAGGCCAGCGACTTCGGCCCCGGCGACGCCTGCGTGATCCCGGCCGGCTTTACCGGGCTGTTCGAGGTGCTGGCACCGGTGCGCAAGTATTTCGTGGTGATCGACCGCGACGCCGCCCACCCGGCCTGACTGCGCTCAGGCCGCCGTGACCGGGCCTTCGACCAGCGTGAAGCCGTGCTCGCGCATATGCTCCACCATCATCGCGTCCATCGACTTGACGTGATGGTCGAACCAGCCCGAGAGCTCGGCCACCAGGCGGCGGCCAAGCTGGAACTCGGCATCGGTGTGCACCTTGTCGCGCACCGCGACGGCCACGGCCAGCACCTGCTGGTGCTCGCCCGCGTGGCAATGGCGCGGGCCGAAGCCCATCGCCTCCATCCACTGCTCTTCCTGGGCGAAATGATGGCGGGTATGGTCGATCCATGCGTCCATCGCGGCCAGGAAGCCGGCGTCGTCGGCGCCGGCCACCGCGGCCAGCAGCTGCACGAACTCGGCATGGGTGGCGTCGGTGACCGGTTCGCCCAGATGGAGGTGGTCCGGCAGGCCGGCGGAGGAAAGCTGGTCTTTGGCGTCCATGGGATCGACGGCAATCGTGGGAGAAAACGGCAAGGATACCGAATCGGCGCGGCCCGGGCCTGATCTGGCGCAAGCCAGGGGTATGCTGTGGGCGATGCGCCCTGTCCGCTACACCTATCCCTCATGCCAAGACTGATCTTCTTCTGCGGCCATGCCGGCACCGGCAAGACCACCCTCGCCCACCGCCTGATCGGCCCGCTGATGCAGGCCACCGGCGAGCCCTTCTGCCTGCTCGACAAGGACACCCTGTACGGCCGCTACAGCGCCGCGGCCATGGCCGCGATCACCGGCGACCCCAATGACCGCGACAGCCCGGCCTACCTGGACAACCTGCGCGACCCGGAATACCAGGGCCTGCTCGACACCGCGCGAGAGAACCTGGCCCTGGGCATCAGCGTGATCGTGATCGGCCCGCTGTCGCGCGAGGTCAAGGCCCACCTGCTGCATGACCCCGGCTGGCTGCACGTGCCCGCCGGCACCACGGTGCGCACGCTCTGGGTCCATCTGCCGGAAGACGAGGCCCATGCGCGCATCATCCGGCGCGGCAATCCCAACGACGCCTACAAGCTGAGCCACTGGGAGGCGTACCGCACCCGGCGCTTCATGCCGGCGCCCGCGGACTATCCGGAACTGATCTTCTTCGACAACCAGGCACCGGGCGACGCCGAGGTAGACGGGCTGCTGCGCGCGCTGAGCGCCTGAGTAACCGTCTTCAAAGTCAAGTTCGGTGAAGCGATTTGTCCCAAGGAGTGCTGGTTCTGACCATGGCGT
>NZ_JBYSYA010000047.1:0-10723 GCF_058782785.1 Cupriavidus sp. FW306-01-F10A | reverse complement strand
GCGCCGAGCCCGCCGCCGCGCCGGCCGCGTTGCCGCCGGCCGACGTCGGCAAGGGCCGGCTGCTGACCCCGCGCGAGCGCGAGATCCTGGCGCTGCTGGAGCAGTCGATGTCGAACAAGCGCATTGCGCTGGTGCTCAACCTGAGCGTCGACACCGTCAAGTGGAACCTGCGGCAGATCTACGGCAAGCTCAATGTCTCGCGCCGCTACGATGCCATCCTGGTGGCGCGCAGCGCGGCGCAGCGGCCGGGCTGACCGCGCTGGCCGGCCGGCTGCGCGCGTGCCTTATTCCGCGGTGGCGCCGCTGGCCTTGATCATCTGGGCGACCACGGGCTCGGTCGCGTCGAATTCGCGCCGGAACTCCGCCGCAGAGTTGCCCACCGGATCCATGGCCAGCGCCTCGAGCCGCGCGCGCATGGCCGGCGACTGGATCGACGCCCGCGCTTGCGCTTCCAGCCGCGACAGGACCGCCGCCGGCGTGCCGGCGCGCGCAAACAGGCCAAGCCAGGCGGGCGAGCGCAGTTCCTGCTCTTTCAGCCCGGCCTCGGCCAAGGTCGGTACGTCGGGCAGTTCCTTGATGCGCTTGTCGCCCATCACGGCGAGGGCGGCAAGCCGGCCGCTCTTGATATGCGGGCCGAGCGTGCTCATCGAGCCGATCGCCCAGGCGACGTTGCCGGAGATCAGGTCCTGCGCCATCGGTGCTTCACCCTTGTAGGCCACGTGCGCCATGTCCAGGCCGCGCACCTGGTTCAGGTGCGCACCGACAAGGTGGGGGAAGGTGCCGACGCCGTAGGAGCCGTAGCTGACCTTGCCCTTGTTCTTCGCGGCCCAGTCCAGGAACTGCTGCACGTTTTTCGCCGGCACGTCCCGGTTCACGGCCAGCACGATCTTGCCGACGCACACCTCGGTGATGAAGGCCAGGTCCCGGCGCACGTCGTATGGCACGTTGCGGTACAGATGCGGCGTGTTGATCAGCGGCGAGGAGTGGGTGAGCAGGATCGTGTAGCCATCCGGCGCGCCGCGCGTGATGGCCTGCACCGCGATCACGCCCGCGCCGCCGGGCTTGTTGTCGACGATGATGGTTTGTCCGAGGCGCTTGCCCATGTCCTCGGCCAGCGCGCGCGCCACGGTGTCGGTGGCGCCGCCGGGCGGGCCCGGGACAACAAAGGTGATGGGGCGCGACGGGTAGCTCTGGGCACCGCTGGCGGCGCTCCACGCCATCGCTGCCATCGCGATCAGGGACTTCATGCGCATGATGTGATACCTCGGGAAAGGGGGTAGAAGGCTGCGCAGCAAGACTGGCTGCATGTGGGAAGTTATAGGATGCCAGGCAGCTTGCACGCCCCCCATTTCGGCTGGGCGGGATTGCCCTAGTTGGCGGCCAGTCAGCGTGGCAGCCAGGAAAAGAAAGCTCCGGCATGAGGCCGGAGCGAAGCACGCGGCCGGACGATGCCGGCCAGGTGGAGATTGGGTTGTACGGCGCGGCGCCTGCCGCGCGTGTGCGCCTTAGCGCGCTGCCATCAGCCCCAGGCCCTGTGCCTGCAGCTGGGCCACGCCATCGGCATCGAAGCCCCAGTCGCGCAGCGCGGCGGCGCCATGCTCGCCGCGCGCCGGCGCGGGCCCGGAGATCCCGGAGGGCGTGCCAAGGAAGCGCGGCGCCGGTGCCGGCTGCACCACGCCCGCGATTTCGACAAAGCTGCCGCGCGCGCGGTGATGGGGGTGGTTGGGCGCTTCGCTGAATTCCAGCACGGGTGCGATGCAGGCATCGCTGCCTTCGAACACGGCGCACCATTCGTCGCGCGTGCGGGTCAGGAAGACGGCCTCGAACTGCTTGCGCAGCGCGGGCCAGCCGTTGCGGTCGTACTGGGCCGGCAGATCCTTGCCGGCAAGGCCCAGCTTGTCCAGCAGCTCGGCGTAGAAGCGGCCCTCGACCGGGCCGATCGACATGTACTTGCCGTCGCGCGTGCGGTAGCTGTCATACCAGGGCGCGCCGCCGTCGAGCACGTTGGCCTGGCGCTGTTCGCGCCAGTTGCCCGAGGCCAGCATGCCCCAGAACACCGCGCCCAGTTGCGCGGCGCCTTCGGTCATGGCCGCGTCGACCACCTGGCCCTTGCCGCCGCGCTGCACATTGAGCAGCGCCGCCACCACGCCGAGCGCCAGCAGCATGCCGCCGCCGCCATAGTCCCCGACCAGGTTCAGCGGCGGTACCGGTGCCTGCCCGGCGCGGCCGATACCCGACAACACGCCGGACAGCGCGACATAGTTCAGGTCATGGCCGGCACGGTCGGCCAGCGGGCCGGTCTGTCCCCAGCCGGTCATGCGCGCATAGACCAGCTTGGGGTTGAGCGCCAGCGCGGTGTCGGGCCCCAGGCCCAGGCGTTCCATGGTGCCCGGGCGAAAGCCTTCGATCACCACGTCGGCGCGTTCGACCAGCGCCAGCGCCGCGCGCTGCGCTTGCGGCTGCTTCAGGTCCAGCGTGACCGAACGGCGGCCGCGTCCGGTGATATCCACGCGTTTGCCGGTGGCCGACTTGGGCCCCAGGTCGGCCGGCGCCGCCGGGCGGTCGACGCGCAGCACGTCGGCGCCCATGTCGGCCAGCAGCATTGCGCCGAACGGGCCCGGCCCGATGGCTTCGAATTCCAGTACGCGGATTCCGCTCAGTACACCCATGGTGGTTCTCCTCTTGCCCAGTCCTGTTTGCATGGGATGCACCCATGCCCTTGATTGCGCTTTTGCAGGTTGCAAGTAGACCAAAAGCCGGCACACCCTAGCCCCACCCGTATCAGGTAGGAGGCCGCCCACCCTTCCTGCGCTGCACAAAGGCGCTCCTATAATCGGTTCACCATGCGGCCGCCAGTGCGGGCCGGAAGACGAAGTGAGCCGGAGCCAGAAGTGAGCAATACCCAGCGCGCAATTGCAGCGCCAACGCGGACACGGCAGGCCGCACGCCTGTTGCCGGTCCTGAGCGAGCTCAGGCAGGAGGTGCGCTCGCTGAGCCGGCGTGCGCATCGTCTCGCGCTCGCGCAGGCCGACGGTGATGACGACGCCTGCCGCCATCGGCTGGCGCAGTTGTTCGAGCGCTGGATCGAAGACGGCTCGCCGCGCGCGCAGGTGGTCTGCTTTGCCTCGGCCGCCGAGTTCGGCCTGCCGCTGCACCGGCATGCCGAGCGCTGCCGCGCCGCGGCGATGTGCGACGGCTCCGATGCGGTGCGCGCGTTGTACTGGGCGGCGCTGCACCGCACGCGCAGCCGCGTCGGCATGACCGCGCGGATGGAAGATGCGCAGGCCGCAGTGCTGCCCGTGGTGGCGCCGCCACCGGCTGCCGCGCAGCTGCGGGTGCTGCCCGCCGCATCGGTGCGGCCGCCGTGCCGCCGCTGCGAGCGCCTGCGCCTGGATGCGCGCTGTGCCAACGGCCACGGTGCCTTGCGTCCGCTGGGCGACATGCAGTGGCGCAGCCTGGCCGCCGGCGTGCAATGCCAGACGCGCGAGCACCAGTGCGATACCTGCAGCACGCGCTGGACCCAGCACCGCAGCGCGGCGGATCCCTTTACGGCCTGGACCATCAGCCGGCGCGGCAACGCCATGTCGGCAAGGGATGCATTGACAGCCTGAAAGCGATGCGACGGCCATGCTGCAGTGGCCGGCAAGAACAGAACAGCGCGCCGGACCTTGCGGACCGGCGCGCCGTTTTACTTGCGGCTGTGCTAGGCCTTATGGTTCGGCAGCGGAGCGCCCTGCATCTCCTGCTCCTGCAGTTCGCGCCATGCGATCTTGCCGGTGGCGGAGCGCGGCAGGCGCTCGACAAACTGCACGATGCGCGGCGCCTTGTAGGTCGCCATGCTGGTGCGGCACCACGCCAGCAACTCTTCCTCGGAAACGCCGGCGCCGTCACGCCGCACGATCACGGCCTTCACGGTCTCGCCCCGGTGCGGATCGCGCGCGGCGATCACACAGGCTTCCAGGATGGCAGGGTGGGTATGCAGGATCGCTTCCACCTCGGCCGGCCACACCTTGTAGCCCGAGGCGTTGACCATGCGCTTGAGGCGGTCGCGCATGACGAAGTAGCCGTCGGCATCGACGCTGGCAAGGTCGCCGGTACGGAAGAAGCGCTTGCCGTCGATCGTGATAAAGCTCTCGGCATTGGCGGCGGGCTGGTTCCAGTAGCCCAGCATCACCTGCGCGCCGTGCACCACGATCTCGCCGACTTCGCCGCGCGGCACTTCGGCCAGCGTGGCGGGATCGATGACGCGCGCGTCGACGCCGTAGGTCGGCACGCCCAGGTGCCCGGAGCGCGGCGCGGCGAGCGGGTTGGCGATGATGAACGAGGCGGTCTCCGTCAGGCCGTAGCCTTCGACAAACTGCAGTCCGTAGCGCTCCTTCATCACCCGCGCGGTGCTGTCGGGCACCGCCGCGCCGCCCCCGACCACGCAGGCCAGGCTGCCCAGGTCAAATGATTCGACATCCGGCTGCGCGAAGAACTCCACCAGCATCGGCGGCGGCGCCGCCCAGAACGTGACGCGATGGCGCGCTACCAGCTGCGCCGCGGTGCGCCGGTCCCAGCGCGGCAGCAGCACGATGGTGCCGCCCATGTAGACCGGCGCGTTGACGCCGTTCTGCAGTCCGAGCAGGTGGAACATCGGCGCCACCGCCAGGAAGGTCGATTCGGCGTGCGAGCGCCGCCACAGCTGGGAGCCCGCCACCGACACCATCACCGTGCGGTGCGTATGCATGCAGGCCTTGGGCGCCCCGGTGGTGCCCGAGGTATAGGGCAGCATGCACAGGTCGTCCACGCCTGCGGCGCGCGGCGATGGCGTGATGCCGGCGGCCATGGCCTGCTGCCAGTGGACGGCGCCGGCCGGCAACGCCGCGCCCGACGAGCGCTGCTGCACCCAGTCCGGAATCGCGAGGCTGTCGTCGGGCTGCGCGGGCAGGGCATCGCCATAGTGATGCACGATCACGTGGCGCAGCGGCGTGGTGCCGACCAGCGGCGCCACCTGGCCGACCAGTTCGGTTGCGGCAAACGCGGCCACCGCGCCGCTGTCGGTGACGATATGGCGCAGCTCGTCTTCCAGCAGCATGGCGTTGGCCGGCACCACCACGGCATCGGCGCGCAGGATCGCGTGGTAGGCCACGATGAACTGCGGGCTGTTCTGGCTGAGCAGCACCACGCGGTCGCCTCGGCGCACGCCGCATGCCTGCTGCAGGTAGCCGGCCATGCGCTCCACCTGCGCCAGCAGTTCGGCATAGGTGGTGGCGCCGTGGTAGAACTGGACCGCGACCTTGTCGGGGAAGCGCCGGGCCGAGATCTCAAGGTTCTCCGCCAGGGTGGTGTGCGGCATATGGAAGACGCGCGGCACGTCGCCGAGCGCCACTGCGGCATCCACCGCAAGCGGGTCCGTGGGGGCGGCGGCGACGCCTGCATCGGGCAGATCGATGTGGGTCATGGTTGTCTCCTCTGTCATGTTGCAGTTGCCGTCAGAACGCGGTATCGCCATCCAGCAGCCGGCGCGCGATGGTGCGGCGCTGGATCTCCGAGGTGCCGTCGGGGATGCGCATGGTGCGCGCCCAGCGATAGCCGGCTTCGAGCCTGAGCTCATTGGTCAGGCCCATGCCGCCGTGGATCTGGATGGCGCGGTCGTAGACGCGGCCCACCATCTCGGTGGCGCCGGCCTTGACCATCGACACCTCCTTGGTGGCCGGCAGGTCGTGGTCGACCAGCCAGGCGCAATGCCGGATCATCGACTTGGCGGCATAGATGTCCATGGCGCTTTCGGCCAGCATCATCTGCACTGCCTGGTGTTCGGCGATGGGCTGGCCGAAGGTCTTGCGCACCCTGGCGTACTCCAGCGCCTGCGCCAGCGCCCATTGCGCCAGCCCCAGGCAGGTGGCGGCCATGCTCAGGCGGCCGGCGTTGACGCCGTCCAGCGCCACATTCAGGCCGCGGTCTGCCGGACCGAGGCGGTGGCTGTCGGGCACGCGCACGTTGTCCAGCGAGACGATGCCGATATCCGCGCCCAGGTGGCCCATGATCGGGATCACGCTCGGCACCGAGAAGCCCGGCGTACCGGTCGGCACGAAGAAGCCGGTGATGCCGCCCTTGCGGGCCCGCGCCTTCTCTTCATCCGTGACCGCGAAGATCATCGCGTAGTCGGCGTAGGGGGCATTGGTGATCCATTGCTTGGTGCCGTTCAGCACCCAGTGGTCGCCATCGCGTACCGCACGTGTGCGCATGCCCAGCACGTCGGAGCCGGCGTCCGGTTCCGACAGCCCGAAGCACATGGTCTTGTCGCCGCTGGCGAGCCCATCGCGCACGGTGTCGAGCAGGGCCGGGTCCATATGCCTGAGCACCGGCGACAGCCCGTTGGTGAAGGGCGACGGCAGCACCACGGTCTGCACCAGGTGGCGCTCCGGTCCGCAGTGCGCGTTCAGCCGCTCCTGGATATACACCGATGCCTGCGGCCCGAGCCCGCCGCCGCCGAGAGACTCGGCGCTGAGCGCGGTATAGAAGCCCAGCTCCGCCGAGCGCATGCGCACCTGGCGGCGCAGCGCCAGCACGGCAGGCGTGTAGCGGCCGTTCTCGTCGTAGATGGTGCGTTCGCTGCCCAGCAGGGCACGGTGCTCATGCTCCAGCGCGGCCACTTCGCGGTCGATGAACTTGATCAGCGCATCGCCGAATTCGACCCATTCGCCAGGGGTATCAAAGTCCATGTTGCTGCTCTCCTTAGTTGGTCCGCGTCCCGGTCCGCGGGACGCACGTTGTTCTGAGGGGGGCGTTCAGCCCGGGCTGCCGAGTTCGAGCACGGCGTCGACCGCATAGGCGCCCTGGCCATCGGGCAGCGCGATCACCGGGTTCAGGTCCACGGCCTGCAGGCGCGGTCCGGCGCCGGCGGCGAACACCGACAGCCGCGACAGCGTGCGCGCGAGCGCGCGGATGTCTGCCGGCGGGCGGCCGCGCGCGCCCAGCAACAGCGGCGCGCCGCGGATCGAACGGATCAGCCGCTCGGCGACGTCTTCATTGAACGGACAGCGGTGGAAGACCACATCGCGCAGCACTTCGACAAAGATGCCGCCCAGGCCGAACATGGCGATCGGCCCGAATGCCGGATCCTGCTTGATGCCAAGGATGCATTCGACGCCGCCGCTGAGCTGGCGCGCCACCAGCACGCCGTCCAGCTGCGCGCCGGGCACGGCGCTGCGGGCGCGGGCCAGCAGCGCGGGGAAGCCTTCGCGCACGCCGGCGTCGTCCTGCACGCCGAGCAGCACGCCGCCGATTTCGGACTTGTGCAGGATGTCCGGCGACAGGATCTTCATCACGACCGGGTAGCCGATCTCGCGTGCGGCGAGCACGGCGGACTCTGCATCCGTGCAGGCGCGCTCGGGCGCGCACGCGATGCCGGCGCCAGCCAGCAGGCGCTTGGCTTGCGCTTCGGACGGCGTTTCGTCGGGCAGGGCGACCGGCGAGACCGCGGGCAGCGGCTCTGCCTGCACCGCGAAGGCCTCTCCGTAACGGCCCATGGCGGCAATCGCCCGGACCGCGCGGGTGGGGTCTTCGAACACCGTGAAGCCCTCGTCTTCATAGGCGCGCAGTACCTCGCGCGGGCCCTGCAGCACCAGCACATAGAGCCGGTCCGGGTAGCGCTCTCGCAAGCGCGCCAGCTGGCTGCGCAGCTCGGGCGCCACCGACGGCGTGCTGCCGGCATACGTAAAGAAGCCGAGCACCGAGCGGTAGCCGCCGTCGCGCACCATGGCTTCGGTGAAGGGCTCGATCAGCGACAGGTCGTTGACGAACTGCGCGGTGGTGTCCACCGGGTTGCGCGGCGAGCAGATCGGCAGCAGCTCCAGCAGGCGCGACTGCACCGGGGCCGGCATCTCCGGCATCGCCAGGCCGAGCTCCTCAGCGGCATCGGAAACGATCACCCCGGCGCCGCCGCTGACGGTGATCACGCCCAGCGTGTTGGCGGCGGGGAAGATGCCGCGCTGGGCCAGGCGCACGATATCGAGCATGTCCTCGGTGCTGCGCGCGCGCACCACGCCCAGTTCAGCCAGCACCGCGTCCACCACGGCGTCGTCGCCGGCGATGGAGGCCGTGTGCGAGCGCGCCGCGGCGCCGCCCAGCTCGCTGCGTCCGACTTTCATCATCACCACCGGCTTGCGTGCCCGGCGCGCCGCCTGCAGGGCCGACACCAGGCCATTGCCGTCGTTGATGCCCTCCGAGTACAGGGCGATGACCCGGGTGGCGGGATCATCCACCAGCAGCTGCAGCGCATCGCCCAGCGTGAGGTCGGCCTCGTTGCCGGTCATGATGACGCTGGACAGGCCGATGTCGGCGTTCCGGGCTGCCATCGCCAGGTGGCCGCCATAGGCGCCGGACTGGCTGACGATGCCGACCGAGCCGGCGCGCAGCGTGCCCAGGCCAATGCTTGACGCGAAGCTGCCGACAAAGCCGATATGCACATTGACCAGGCCAAGGGCATTGGGCCCGAGCAGGCGGATGCCGGTGCGGCGCGCGATGGCCAGCAACTCTGCCTGGCGTGCCTCGCCGTCGCCGCCGACTTCGGCGAAGCCGGCGCTGAACAGGATGGCGGCGCGCACGCCGCGCTCGCCCAATGCAGCGATGGTGTCCGGGACGTGCGCGGCCGGCACCGCCACCACTGCGACGTCGGGCGTTTCAGGCAGGTCGGCGACGCTGGCGTAGGCGGTCAGGCCCTGTACCTCGGCGTGTTTCGGGTTGACCGGCAGGATGCGGCCGGCGTAGCCAAGCGCGCGCATGGCCGCGATGGGGCGCCCGCCGATCCGCGCGGGATCGTCGGAAGCGCCGATGATGGCGACCGAGCGGGGATGCAGCAGGAAGGCCAGGGAAGGGGATGCAGTCATGGAAGTCACTTTGGGTTGATGCAAAGGCGGCGGTGCCGCAGGCAAGGCCTGCGGCACCGCGCGGCTCAGGCCAGCGTGAAGGTCGGTACCGGGGCGCCGCCATCGCTGGGCGAAAACTTCACCTGCACCTTCTGCCCGATCCGCACCGTGTCGAGGTCGCAGTCGACGATATGGGTCATCATGGCCACGCCTTCTTCCAGCGTCACATAGGCGATGCAGAACGGATTGGGGCCTGCGCGACGCGTCACGCTGAAGCTGTAGATCGTGCCGCGGCCGCTGGCCTGCTTCCATGAGGTGGTGCCCATGCAGAACGGGCACAGCACGCGCGGATACCAGTGGGGCTTGCCGCAGTCGTCGCAGACCTTGATCAGCAATTGCCCTTCGCGCGCGGCCTGCCAGAAGGGCAGGTTGTCGGGCTGCTGGTCCGGCGCCTTGTAGGCAATGGGGGTATGTGGGGTCGTCATGTCATTGCTCTCGCGCATCATTCACGTTCAAGGATCAGGGTGGCGCTGCCGTGGCGCGAGCCCAGGTAGCCGCCGGTGCCTTGCGCCAGCGCCAGGTCGCAGTTGGCGACCTGCACCGTCGGATGGGCCTCGCCGCGCAGCTGGCGCACGGCTTCGATGACCTTGGTGATGCCGCCGCGGTTGGCCGGATGGTTGTTGCACAGGCCGCCGCCGTCGGTGTTGATGGGCAGCTTGCCCACGCCCGAGATCAGGTTGCCGTCGGCGACGAACTTGCCGCCTTCGCCTTTCTTGCAGAAGCCCAGGTCTTCCAGCTGCATCAGCACGGTAATGGTGAAGCTGTCGTAGATCGACGCATACTTGATGTCGGCCGGGGTAACGCCCGCTTCGGCAAACGCCGCCGCGCCCGAGAAGCGCGCACCGGACCAGCTCAGGTCGACTTCGCCACCGAGCTGGCCCTTGATGTACTCGCCGGCGCCGAGGATCTTCACCCTGGGCCGCTTCAGGGTGGCGGCGATTTCCGGGCGCGCCACGATCAGCGCGCCGCCGCCGTCCGATACCACGCAGCAGTCGAGCTTGTGCAGCGGATCGGAAATCATCGGCGAGCTCAGCACGTCCTCGACCGTGACCACGTCGCGCAGCATGGCATGGGGGTTGTGCCGCGCGTGGTGCGATGCGGCCACCTTGACCCAGGCGAGCTGCTCGGCGGTGGTGCCGTACTCGTGCATATGGCGCATGGCCGCCATCGCGTACAGGTTGACCGTGACCGGGCTGAACGGGCTCTCGAACGGCGCGTCGGGCAGGTTGGCGCCCCAGTTGCGCGCCTGGGTGCCGCTGGAGCCTTCCGAACGCGGGCGGCCCGCCAGCGTGATCAGGGCCACATTGCACTTGCCGGCCGCGATGGCCTGCGCCGCGTGCGAGACATGGACCAGGTAGGCCGAGCCGCCGGTGTCGGTGGAGTCGACATGGCGCACCCTGAGGCCGAGATAGTCGACCATGTTGACCGCGCCCAGCCCCGGCGCGTCGCCGGCGCAGAAGTAGCCGTCGACGTCAGCCAGCGTCAGGCCGGCGTCTTGCAGCGCGCCCTTGGCGCTCTCGGCGTGCAGCTGCGCCACCGACTTGTCCGGTGCCTTGCGGGTCGGGTGCTCATAGGCCCCGACGATATAGGCCTTGCCGTTGATGCTCATGATGGTGTCCTCCGGGATGGCATGGGGGTCAGATCGGATCCCAGCCGATCACGTCGGGGGAGCGTTCCAGCTTGAAGAAGCTGTTGCGCATGGCCGGCATGGCGATCTCGCCCACGGTTTCAGGGGTCCAGCCTTCGCTCATATGCACCGAGCGCACCGGGCGCGGCTGGCTCATCAGGATGATCTCGTTGGCGCGCACCGC
>NZ_JBYSYA010000046.1:0-14709 GCF_058782785.1 Cupriavidus sp. FW306-01-F10A | reverse complement strand
TTGCTCGACCGCGCTTGCAGGCACCGGCGCGGGCGCCGGTGCGGCGGTGCGCGGCAGGCGCGGCTTGGCCGGCTTGGCTGGCGCGGGTGTGGGCGCGGCCGGCCGCGGCGTGCCCACGGCAGGCATGCCGGCGGTGCGGGCCGGTGCGGGCTTGCGCTCGACTACCGCATCGAGCGGCAGCGGAAACTTGCTGCGAGGGGGCGTGGTGCTCATCGGGGGCGCGACACTGCGGATCGGTGGCCTACTTCAACCACTGGTCGAGCGCGTCGAGCTGCCCGCGGTGCGTCAGGTCGAGCTGCAACGGCGTGAGCGAGACATAGCCCGCCGCAGCTGCATGGAAATCGGTACCCTCGCTGGCATCGCGCGCATCGCCCGCCGGGCCGATCCAGTAGTTGGTGTCGCCGCGCGGATTGACCTGCGTGATCACCGGCTGCGACGGATGGCGCTTGCCCAGGCGCGTGGCGCGGTAGCCCTTGATATGTTCGAACGGCAGGTTCGGGATATTGACGTTGAGCAGGAACGGCTCGGCCGGCGGCGTGCCGATGATGCGCTCCACCACGGTGCGCGCAACGCGTGCCGCGGCGTCCAGGTGCTCCCAGCCCTTGTCCACCTGCGAGAAGGCGACCGACGGAATGCCCAGCAGGTAGCCCTCGATGGCGGCGGCGACGGTGCCGGAGTACAGCACGTCTTCGCCCATGTTCTGTCCCTGGTTGATGCCGGACACCACCAGGTCGGGTTTCTCTTCCAGCAGGCCCGTCAGCGCGATATGCACGCAGTCGGTCGGCGTTCCGTTGACGAAGCGAAAACCTTTTTGCACGCCTTCGCGCGCTTCGTAGATCGACAGCGGCCGCTGCAGGGTCAGGGAGTTGGAGGCACCGCTATGGTTCTGCTCCGGCGCGATGACCGTGATCCGGCCCAGCGGCGCGAGCGCGGCATGCAAAACGGCCAGTCCCGGCGCGAGATAACCGTCGTCGTTGGCGAGAAGGATATGCATGGCGCGATTGTACCTGAGCGCGCGCGCGCAAGCGGCCCGTGCGCCGCCCTGAAAGCACGTTTCTGGCGCTGTATGCAGGCCGCAAATAACCACCTCCATAGCTTGGACATGGAACAGAACGACCGTGCTATTTCTACGCTACACTTGCCCTGCCCGCCCGCATAAGCTTGACTGGCGTGAAATGCCACCAACATCACCGGAGACAAGATGAAAGCCGTACTGTGCAAAGCCTGGGGCCCGCCCGATTCGCTGACCATCGAAACCCTGCCCGACCTGGTACCGGCCAAGGGCGAAGTGGTCATCGACGTCAAGGCGGCCGCCGTCAACTTCCCGGATGTGCTCATCATCCAGAACAAATACCAGGCCAAGCCTGCCCTGCCGTTCAGCCCGGGCTCGGAGCTGGCCGGCGTG
Organism: Cupriavidus sp. FW306-01-F10A; assembly: GCF_058782785.1. NCBI lineage: Bacteria > Pseudomonadati > Pseudomonadota > Betaproteobacteria > Burkholderiales > Burkholderiaceae > Cupriavidus > Cupriavidus sp. FW306-01-F10A. The sequence continues at coordinate 13,304 of NZ_JBYSYA010000046.1, read as the reverse complement.
GTCAATGCGGTCGGCGAAGGCGTCACCCACGTCAAGCCCGGCGACAAGGTGATCGCCTACCTGGGCAACGGCGCGTTCGCCAGCCAGGCCAAGGCGCCGGCGGCGTCGGTGGTGCCGATGCCACCCGGCATCGATTTCGAGACCGCGGCGGCGTTCACGCTGACCTACGGCACCTCGCACCACGCGGTCATCGACCGGGGCGAGCTGAAGGCCGGCCAGACCATGCTGGTGCTGGGCGCGGCCGGCGGCGTGGGCCTGGCGGCGATCGAGATCGGCAAGGCCATCGGCGCGCGTGTGATCGCCGCCGCCTCGACCGACGAGAAGCTGGCGGTGTGCAAGGAACACGGCGCCGACGCGCTGATCAACTACAGCACCGAGGACCTGCGCGAACGCATCAAGGCGCTGACCGACGGCAAGGGTCCGGACGTGATCTACGACCCGGTGGGCGGCATCTATGCCGAACCGGCCTTCCGTTCGATCGGCTGGCGTGGCCGCTACCTGGTGGTGGGTTTTGCCAACGGCGAGATCCCCAAGCTGCCGCTGAACCTGGCGCTGCTCAAGGGCGCCTCGCTGGTGGGCGTGTTCTGGGGCGACTTCGTGCGGCGCGAGCCCAAGGCCAACCAGGCCAATATGGCGCAGATGCTGGGCTGGATGAAGGAAGGCAAGATCCGCCCGCATATCTCGGCGCGCTATCCGCTGGAGCAGGCTCCGCAGGCGCTCAAGGACATGGAAGCGCGCAAGGTCACCGGCAAGATCGTGATCGTGCCCTGAGCGGCACGCACGCCGGCGGCGCGCCCTGCCCGCCGGTAAAAGAAGGGCGCAAGGCGTGCGGCTACGCCCTGCGCCCGGCTGAGGCAACGCGCCTCAAGCTGCCAGCCGCCCTCGATGGCGCACACCCATGCGCCAGGCGGCGGGCAGTTCCCAACAGGCCGATGAGGCCATTCCGGCCATTCAGGCCGCCCCTTCCTCAGAAGCGGTGCTGCAGGCCGGCCATGACGCCGGTCTGGTTGTTGGCGAACCCGATCAGGTCGCGCGAGACGCTGACGTTCTGCCCGTTGCGCGCATCGGCATAGCCCACCGACAGGTAGGCCAGCGTGCGCTTGGACAGCGCGTACTGGCCGCGCAGTGAGAACAGGATCGGGTCGGCGTTGTTGCCGCCCTTGATGTTCTGCTTGTAGACCGCGCCGTACAGCGTGAAGGCCGGCGTGAAGTCATAGCTGGCGCCGCCCCAGTACATGTCGCTGCGGTCCGTCGCCGCGCCGGTGGTGAAGGTGCGCTTGTAGTTGCGGTAGCCGGCAAACAGCTTCAGGCCGCCGAAGTCATAGCTGGCGCCGGCATGGATGCCCTGGATGTAGTCGGTGCTGTCGGCCGGCGTGGTGCTGCTGCCGGCGCCGTTCTGGCGGTCCCAGGTGGCGGCCGCGGCAAACTTGCCGGCGCTGTAGCCCACCCCCAGCGCGTATTTGGAGGAGCTCTTGAAGTCCCCCGCCACTTCGCCCATGGCCACGGTCGCGCCCAGCTTCAGGCCGCCGAAGCTGCCGTCGTAGCGGACCGCGTTCGAGGCGCGCGAGAACAGGCCGTCCTTGCGGCCGCCGGTGGCGGTCGACGAGGTGGCCCACGAATAGGCCGGCGCGTAGCCCATCGGGTCGAACGGCAGCATGAAGTCGTAGGTCGTGGTGAAGGTGCGGCCCAGCACCACCTGGCCGTAGCGGCTTGCCAGGCCCACCGTGGCACGGCGGTCGAACAGCGTGTTGTCGGTGTCCAGCCTGCCGGTATCGATGGCAATGCCGCTTTCCAGGGCGAAGATCGCCTTCAGGCCGCCGCCCAGGTCCTCGCTGCCGCGGATGCCCCAGCGCGAGGTGTTCTTGCCGCCCGAGGTCAGCTTGACCGCCGAGCCGTCCGGGCCCGCGTGGCTGACAAATTCGATGCCGGCGTCCACCAGGCCATACATGGTCACGCTCGATTGGGCGGATGCCGACCCGGCCGCAGCCAGACCCATCGCTGCGAATGCCATTGCCGTACGCTTCATGCTATCTCCTTGCTTGTGCTTGTTGTGTGAATCGTTAGCCGGCCGGATGGTAGGGGACGCGCACTTTCAGTTCGCTTTCGGAATGCGGGCTTTTCGCGGGCACGGCGCCGCTGCGGGATTGGGGGTTTCCCCTAGCTTCTAAGCCGGCGCACTTCCCTGTATCTGTCTGGCCTCGGCCGTTCCGGCCGGTTTTCCGTATTGCCGCCTGACTGCCCTGCCCCATGCGTATCCTGCTTGCCGAAGACAATGTGATGCTGGCCAATTCCCTGAGCCAGGCCCTGGGCCAGGCCGGCTTCACGGTCGACTGCATGCACGACGGCCGCAGCGCCGACAACCTGCTCAGCACGCAGGACTACGCACTGCTGATCCTGGACCTGGGCCTGCCCGGACTGGATGGCCTGGAAGTGCTGCGCCGCCTGCGCCAGCGCCGCAACCCGCTGCCGGTGCTGATCCTGACCGCGCACGGCTCGGTCGAAGACCGCGTGCGCGGCCTGGACCTGGGCGCCGACGACTACCTGGCCAAGCCCTTCGACCTGTCCGAACTGGAAGCGCGCGCCCGCGCGCTGATCCGCCGTGCCCACGGGCATGAGAGCACGCAGATCGCCTGCGGCCCGCTGCACTACGACAGCGTCAGCCGTGCGGTCCTGCTGCACGGCGAGCTGCTGCCGCTGACCGGGCGCGAACGCGCCGTGCTGGAGGTGCTGCTGCTGCGCGATGGGCGCGCGGTGAACAAGGCGGCGCTGTCGGAGAAGATCTTCGGCATCGACGAATCGGTCAACCCGGATGCGATCGAGATCTACGTGCACCGGCTGCGCAAGAAGCTCGACGGCAGCGGCGTGGCCATCGTCACACTGCGCGGGCTGGGCTACCTGCTCGAAGCGCGGCCGGCGGCATGAGGCTCCCACGACAGGCGCCCAGCCTGCGCCTGCAGCTGTCGCTATGGCTGCTGTTGCCGCTGATGGCCCTGCTCGCCTTCGATGCGTGGCTGACCTATGAGCGCGCCATGTCGGCCGCGCATATCGCTTTCGACCGCACGCTGGAGGCGTCGCTGCGCGCAATGCGCGAAGGCATCCGCCTGCGCGAGGGGCGGCTCCAGGTCGACGTGCCAAACCTGGCGCTGGAACTCTTCGACGACCAGGCCGGCCCGCGCATCTTCTACCGCATCCGCGACGAGGACGGCGCCACCGTGACCGGCTACGACGACCTGCCGATGCCGGCCGAGGCGCCGCTGCGGCTGTACCGCACCGAGTTCTACGACACTGTCTTCCGCGAGCACCCGGTGCGCATGGCGGCCCAGGCGCTGCCGGTGCATGACGTGGGCTCGGCGCGCACGCGCCTGGTGTGGGTGCTGGTGGGCGAAACCATCGAGCCGCGCCAGCTGCTGGCGCGCGACATCCTGATCGGCTCGCTGCTGCAAGAGCTGATGCTGGTGACGCTGGCGCTGGGCATCGTCTGGCTCGGCGTGCGGCGCGGCCTGCGGCCGCTGAACCGGCTCTCCGACACAGTGGCACGGCGCGGCACGCAGCTCGACCCGATCGAGCAGAAGGACCTGCCCGCCGAGATGAAGCCGCTGGTGCAGGCGCTGAACCAGTACATGGACCGGCTCCACGGCATGGTGCAGGCGCGCAAGCGCTTCTTTGCCGATGCCGCGCACCAGCTCAAGACGCCGCTGGCGATCATCCAGGCGCAGTCCGAGCTGGCGCTGCGCGAGCGCGACGGCGAACGCGTGCGCGAGCATATGCGGCTGCTGCACGGCACCGTGCGCCATGCCTCCAAGGGTGTGCAGCAGCTGCTGTCGCTGTCGCGGCTGGAGCCTGATGCGGGCTATATGCCCACGCTCAGGCCGCTGCGGCTCGATGCGCTGGCGCAAGGCGTGGCACTGGACTGGGCGCCGGTGGCGCGTGGCAGCGAGGTCGACCTGGGCTTCGAGCAGTTAGGGCCGGTGGAGGTCTCCGGGCAGGCCGAGCTGCTGCAGGAGCTGACGGGCAACCTGATCGACAACGCGATCCGCTATGCGGGGCGTGGTGCGGTGGTCACGGTGCGCGTGGCGCTGCACGGCGGCGTGCCGCGGCTGCAGGTGATCGACAACGGCCCCGGCATTGCGCCGGCAGAGCGCGATGCGGTGTTCCGGCGCTTCTATCGCGGCGAGAGCGGACAGTCCGTGGAAGGGACCGGGCTGGGGCTGTCGATCGTGCGCGAGATCGCGCGGCTGCATGGTGCAGCGGTCGAGCTTGCGGATACGCCCGGAGGCGGGCTGACGGTGTCGGTAAACTTCAGCGCTGCCGACCACAAACCCGAGATTTGCTCTTGACCGCTTGGGTGCTCCCTCTCCCGCAAGCGGGAGAGGGGAGCAAACCGCCGGCCAGCAGCGCTTGCCGGCAGGTTTGCATCAAAGCTTCTCCGTCTCCCCGCTCTGCGGCTGCCACTTCATCAGCCGCTTCTCACCCATGCCAACCATCCAGTCCAGCACCAGCGCAAACGCCGTCAGCACCACGATGCCGGCAAACACGGTATTGATGTCGAAGGTGCCTTCGGCCTGCAGGATCAGGTAGCCAACGCCGCGCGCCGAGCCCAGGTATTCGCCCACCACCGCGCCCACGAAGGCCAGGCCCACCGAGGTATGCAGCGACGAGAACACCCAGCTGGTGGCGCTGGGCAGGTAGACATGGCGCAGCAGCTGCTTCTGGTTGGCGCCCAGCATGCGCGCGTTGGCCAGCACCACCGGGCTCACTTCCTTGACGCCCTGGTAGACGTTGAAGAAGACGATGAAGAACACCAGCGTCACCGCCAGCGCCACCTTCGACCAGATGCCCAGGCCGAACCAGACCGCGAAGATCGGCGCCAGGATCACGCGCGGCATCGAGTTCATGGCCTTGACGTAGGGGTCGAGGATGGCCGAGGTCATCGGGCTCAGCGCCAGCCACAGGCCCACGCCCAGCCCCGCCACCGTGCCGATGCCGAAGGCCAGCACGGTTTCGATCAGCGTCACGCCCAGGTGCAGGTAGATATCGCGCTCGACGATAAACCAGCTCCAGATGCGCTGCGCCACCATCAGCGGTTCGCCGAAGAAAAAGGCAACCTGCTGCGAGCGCGTGGCCATATGCCACACGCCGAGGATCACCACCAGGACGAGCAGCTGCCAGACGCGCAGCATGCCCTTGGAATCAGTACGGAATGCCATCGGGATTCAGGTCTTGTTAGGTTGGAGGGCTCAGGCCACCTTGCGCTGCTGGGCGTAGCCCTTGAGCACTTCCTCGCGCAGCACGTCCCAGATCGCGGCGTGCAGTTCGACAAAACGCGGATGGTTGCGGATCTCGGCCACGTCGCGCGGGCGCGGCAGGTCGATCTCGAACTCGCCGATCGGGTGCGTGCCGGGGCCGGCCGACAGCACCACGACACGGTCGCTCATGGCAATGGCCTCGTCCAGGTCGTGGGTGATGAAGAGCACGGCCTTGCGCTTGGCGGCCCACAGCTCCAGCACCTCGTTCTCCATCAGCTGGCGGGTCTGGATATCCAGCGCCGAGAACGGTTCGTCCATCAGGATGATGTCCGGGTCCAGCACCAGCGTCTGCGCCAGCGCGACACGCTTGCGCATGCCCCCCGAGAGCTGGTGCGGATAGCGGTCGCCAAAGCCGCCCAGGCCCACGCGGCGCAGCCATTCCTCGCCCTGCTGCACGGCCTCGGCGCGCGCCACGCCGCGGAACTCCAGGCCGGCGACGACGTTGTCCAGGGCGCTGCGCCAGGGCATCAGCGCCTCGGTCTGGAACATATAGCCGGCGCGGCGGTTGATGCCGCGCAGGGGCTCGCCGAACACGCGAATCTCGCCGCTGGAGGGTTCCAGCAGGCCGGCGCCGACGTTGAGCAGCGTGGACTTGCCGCAACCGGTGGGGCCGACCACGGAGACGAATTCGCCGGGCTGGATCGACAGCGTGACGTCCTGGACCGCGGTATAGCGCTGGCTGCGGTCATCGCGCGAGACAAAGGTGCAGGTAACCTTGTCGAGGGAAAGTGCGGGAGTGCTCATGATGAACCGTCTCGGTCCCGCCGTGGCGGCGCCGGGGGGCGCGGCGCGGGCGGGTGATGATGGATTGGCCGTCAAGGTTTCAAAGCAAAGGCCCGCTGCGGGCAGCGGGCCGATGGCATCGACGGCGAGGGTCTTACTTGTACTTGGCGTTGGCCTTCTGCACGAAGGCGTTGGTGTAGGTCTCTTCCAGCTTGACCGGCTTGCCCTTGAGCTCGGCGTCGAACTGGCTCAGCGCATTGAACGCGGTGCGCGGGCCGTCGGCCGGCATGGTGCCGTCCGGCGAGATCGCTTCCTTGACCTTTTCCCACGCGGCCAGGTACAGCGCGCGGTCACCCAGCAGGTAGCTTTCCGGCACGGTCTTGACGATGTCCGACGGGCCCGCCTTCTGCAGCCACTTGAGCGCGCGCACCATGGCATTGGTCAGCGCCTGCGTAGTGTTGGGGTTCTGCTGGATAAACGCCTGCGACGCATACAGGCAACCCGACGGCATATTGCCGCCGAACACGGCCTGGGTGTCCTTGAGCGTGCGGGTGTCGGAGGCGATGCGCACTTCGTTCTTCTGCGTCAGCATCGAGATCACCGGGTCCAGGTTGGCCATCGCATCGATCTGGCCCGAGCGCATCGCGGCCACCGCGCCGGCGCTGGCGCCCACGCCGATGAACGACACGTCCGAAGGCTTCAGCCCGGACTTGGCCAGCACGAAGTTGGCCATCATGTTGGTCGACGAGCCCGGCGCGGTCACGCCGATCTTCTTGCCCTTCAGGTCGGCGATCGACTTGAAGTTGGGCATGGTCTTGTTCGACACCACCAGCACGATCTGCGGGGCGCGGCCCTGCAGCACGAATTCCTGGTAGCGCTGGCCCTTGGCCTGCAGGTTGATGGTGTGCTCGTAGGCGCCCGAGACCACGTCGGCGCTGCCGCCCACCACGGCCTGCAGCGCCTTGGCACCGCCGGCGAAGTCGACGATCTCGACGTCCAGCCCTTCTTCCTTGAAGTAGCCGAGGCGCTCGGCAATGGTCAGCGGCAGGTAATAGAACAGGTTCTTGCCGCCCACCGCGATGGTGACCTTGGTCTTCTCGGGCTTGCCCTGTGCCTGCGCCTGGCCGAAGGTGAACCAGCCGGCCAGGAACAGCGCCAGCGCGATCAGGAATTGCTTCCAGAATTTCTTGTTATACATGCGAGATCTCCTACCCGTGTGGACTGGCGCTGCGGCGACATGCGCTCGAAGGGGGCGCGCCGCGGTGCGGCAAATTGCGATGCTACCGGACGGTGCGATGCACCGCATCGGTATCAACACCTAGCAAACCCGCCAGCATAACGCCCTTACCTTTCGATCACCTTGCCGCAGCCCGCGCCATCATTCCGCGTGGATGTCGGCGGACTTGATCACCTTGCCCCAGCGCGCCAGTTCCGCCTTCTGGTACTGCCCCAGCTGCTGCGGGCTCATGTACTTGGCCTCGGCGCCCAGGTCCTCGGCCTTCTTGCGGAAGGCTTCGGTGCGCATGATCTTGTCGATTTCGCCAGTCAGCTTGTCGATCACCGGCTTGGGCGTGCCGGCCGGTGCGTACATCGCAAACCACGACGACACGTCCAGGTCGGGGTAGCCGGCCTCGGGCGCCGACGGCACGTCCTTCAGGCTGGGCAGGCGGGTCTTGCTGGTCACCACCAGCGGGCGCAGCTTGCCGGCGGCGATATGGGCCATCAGCGGCGGCGGCGTGGTGATGGTCAGGTCCACCGAGCCGCCCAGCAGGTCGGTCATGGCCGGGCCGGTGCCCTTGTAGGGCACGTGCGTGATCTTCGTGCCGGCCATCTGGTTCAGCAGCTCGGTCGATACGTGCTGCAGCGAGCCGTTGCCCGACGAGGCGTAGTTGAGCTTGTCCGGATTGGCCTTGGCGTACGCCACCAGCTCCTTCAGCGACTTGACCGGCAGGCTCGGGCGCACCACCAGCACCTGCGGCGCCGACAGGATGTTGGCCACCGGCGCAAAGTCCTTGACCGGGTCCCACGACAGGTTCTTGACCAGCAGCGGCGTGATCACGTGGAAGCCCGAGTACTGCAGCATCAGCGTGTAGCCGTCCGGCTTGGCCCGCGCCACCAGTTGCGCGGCGATGCTGCCGTTGCCGCCGGGACGGTTGTCCACCACCACCGGCTGGCCGAGCGCCTTGGACAGCGGTTCCGCAATCATGCGCGCCGCGATGTCGGTGGTGCCACCAGCCGCGGCCGATACCACCAGCGTCACCGGCCGGGCGGGATAGGTACCATCCTGCGCCAGGGCGACGGGCGCGAACCATGCCGCACCGAGTGCCGCCAGCGTGGCGGCTACGGCCTTGCGCCGTGCGGGCATGGCGGACTTGCGTTGAAGGGCTTGCTTCATGAGGGTCTCCGTTATCTGTTGGATGTGTTGTTCTTGTCTGGGTGCCGGCTATGCCTGCCCGGCGAAATGCTCCGCCATCCAGGCCGGCGGCTGGTGCGTGCGCAGGCGCGGGCCGGCGCTCAGCAGCTGGCTGTGGAGGTCGCGCCCGACCAGCGCCGGCATGCCGGCCACCACGTCGAGCAGCGCGCCCAGGTCGACGCCGGTCTCGACGCCCATGCAGTCGAACATGTGGACCAGGTCTTCGGTGCTGACGTTGCCGCTGGCACCGGGGGCGTACGGGCAGCCGCCCAGGCCGCCGGCGGCCGCGTCGAAGCGCGTCACGCCGGTCTGCCAGGCAGCCAGGGCATTGGCCACGCCCATGCCGCGGGTGTTGTGCAGGTGGATGGTCAGGCCGGTATCGGGCAGTGAGGCCTGGAAGGCCTCGCACAGCGCCGCGACCTGGTTCGGGTAGGCCATGCCGGTGGTGTCGCACAGCGTGATGCCGTCCGCGCCGGCCTCGGCGAAGCGGGTGGCCAGTGCCATCACCGCGGCGCTGTCGACCTCGCCCTCGAAGGGACAGCCGAACACGGTCGACAGCGAAATGTTGACCGGCACTCCGGCTTCGCGCGCAGCCTCGATCATCGCCAGCAATTGCGCTTGCGACTGCTCGCGCGTCATGCGCAGGTTGGCGCGGTTGTGGGTCTCGCTGGCCGACATCACCAGGTTGACCTCATCCGGCCGGCACGACAGCGCGCGCTCCAGCCCGCGCAGGTTGGGCACCAGCGCGGTGTAGCGCACGCCCGGGTGGCGCTGCATGCGGTGCATCAGCGCCTCGGCGTCGGCCAGCGCCGGGATGGCGCGGGCCGAGGTGAAAGAGGTGGCTTCGATGCGGGCAAAGCCGCAGGCCGACAGCGCGTCGAGGAAGGCGACCTTGGCGTCGGTCGGCACCACCACCGGCTCGATCTGCAGGCCGTCGCGCGGCGCGACTTCATTGATCTCGACGCGTGCCGGGCCGCGCAGGTTGGCGGCGGCGCTCATGCGATCACCTTGCGCGCGCGCAGGTCGGCGATGGCGGCGTCATCGAAGCCTGCCTGCTTCAGCACTGCATCGGTATGCTCGCCCAGCGTCGGCGCGCGGTCATGGATTTCCCCCGGGCTGGCCGACAGCTTGGGCACTACGCCCGGCACTTCCACCGTGAGCCCGCCGGCCGACGTCACCGACTCGATCACGCCGCGGGCGCGGTAGTGCGGGTCTTCGGCAATGTCCTTGACGGTATAGATGCGGCCAGACGGCACCTGCGCGTCGCGCAGCACCGCCAGCGCCGAGTCCACCGTCTGCGTGCGGGTCCAGTCCGCGATGGCGGCATCGATTTCGTCGACGCGCTTCACGCGGCCATCGTTCTGTGCCAGCGACGGATCGTCGGCCAGGTCGGGCCGGCCGATGGCCAGCATCATGCGCTTGAAGATGGCGTCGCCATTGGCCGCCACCAGCACGTATTCACCGCTGGCGCAGGGATAGGCATTGGACGGCGCGATCCCCGGCAGCGCGCCGCCGGCGGGCTGGCGCACCGCACCGAAGGCCGAGTATTCCGGCAGCAGGCTTTCGCTCAGGTTGAACAGCGACTCGTACAGCGCCACGTCGATGACCTGGCCTTCGCCGCCGCGCGCGTCGCGCTGGTACAGCGCCAGCAGCACGCCCATGGCGCCGTGCAGGCCGGCGATGGTGTCGCCCAGCGACAGGCCGGCGCGCACCGGCGCGCGGCCGGGCTCGCCGGTCAGGTGGCGCAGGCCGGCCATGGCTTCGGCCACGGCGGCAAAGCCGGGCTCATCCTTCTTCGGGCCGGTCTGGCCGTAGCCCGACACGCGCAGCATGACCAGGCGCGGGTTGTCGGCATGCAGCACGTCCCAGCCCAGGCCCCACTTCTCCATGGTGCCGGGGCGGAAGTTCTCGATCAGCACGTCGGCCTCGGCGGCCAGCTTGCGCACCAGCGCCTGGCCTTCCGGCTGGCGCAGGTCGATGCAGATCGACTCCTTGTTGCGCGACTGAGCCTCCCACCAGACCGAGGTGCCTTCATGCAGCATGCGCCATTTGCGCAGCGGGTCGCCCTGCCCCGGCGGCTCCACCTTGATGATGTGGGCGCCAAAGTCGGCCAGGGTCTTGGCGGCAAAGGGGCCGGCGATGAGTTGTCCGAGTTCGAGGACGCGAATGCCCTCGAGGATCTGTTGCGCCATGGGTGTCTCCGTGCGATGCGGTATTTTGTTGCAGTGCGGCAAGCCCAATGACTGGCTTGTCATACATTGCGTTCGAACGGAGTGTGCCCCAGCACGGGGCCCGCCAGGAATCGGCAATCGGAGAAGCGGGCTTTCTCGGAACGCGAAAGGCTGCGAAGGCGCCTCAGCGCGGGCGCGTCAGAACGGCGCCCGGTCCCCGCACAGGTGGGTGATCAGCAGACGGGCCGAGACCGTCAGCCCGGCCGGGTCGCGCAGCCCGATCAGCAGCGAGCGGCGCGCCCAGGCGTCCTGCAGCGACACCAGCGACAGCCCCATCGACTTGACGTGCGGCTCGGCAGCGATGCGCGGCAGCACGCCCACGCCCAGGCCGGCCATCACCATGCGGCACATGGCATCGAAGCTGCGCACCTGGATGCGCAGCCGGAACGGCCGGTCGAGCCGGCTGCTCTCCTCGAGCAGGCGCGCGGCCAGCGAGGTTTCCTGCGGCAGGCTGACGAAGTCGAACTCCAGCGTATCGGCATAGTGCACCGGGCCGCGCGCGGCCAGCGGATGGTTGGGCGGCGTGATGATGACCAGCTCGTCCTGCCGGTACTCGATCGTCATCAGCCCGGCCGCGGGGGTGCGGTCGGCAAAGATGCCGACGTCGGCGCGGTTCTCGACCAGCGCGGCGACGATATCGCGGCTGTTCTGCTCTTCCAGCTCGATGCGGATGGTGGGATGACGCTGCATGAACGACGCCAGGTCGTCCGGCAGGAACTGCGTGATCGCCGAGGTGTTGGCGCACACCCGCACCTGCCCGCGCACGCCCGAGGCGTAGTCCGACATCACGCCGGCCATGCGTTCGACGTCCTGCAGGATGGTCAGCGCATGGTGGAAGCAGGCCTGGCCGGCCTCGGTCAGCTGCACGCCGGCGGCATGGCGGAAGAACAGCGGCGCGCCGACCGCGGTTTCCAGGTCGGAGATGCGCTTGCTGGCGGCGGCCACGGCCAGGTGCGACTGGCGCGCGCCGGCCGAGATGCTGCCCTGCCGGGCCACGGCGACGAACAAGCCAAGCGTGACGAGATCGAAGCGGGCCAGGTTCATGGGAGAGGCAGGCAGCTGAAGAAGGCGGAAGAACGCGGTGACCGGCGCGCGGGCAACCGGACCCGCGCGATCGTGCTCAGAGGTTGCGGCGGTCCATCACCGCACGCGCGATGGTGCCGGCATCGACGTACTCCAGCTCGCCGCCCACCGGCACGCCGCGCGCCAGGCGCGAAACCTTGAGGCCGCGTGCCTTGAGCATTTCGCCGATGTAGTGCGCGGTGGCCTCGCCTTCGCTGGTGAAGTTGGTGGCGACGATGACCTCGCCGACCGGGCCGCCCAGCTCGGGCTCGGTGGCGCGCGCGAGCAGCCGGTCAAGATGGATCTCGCGCGGGCCGATGCCATCCAGCGGCGAGAGCCGGCCCATCAGCACGAAGTACTTGCCGCGGTAGGTCAGGGTCTGCTCGATCATGACCTGGTCGGCCGGGGTTTCCACCACGCACAGCACCGAGGCGTCGCGGCGGTCGTCCAGGCAGGTCTCGCAGATCTCCTGCTCGGTGAAGGTATTGCAGCGCTGGCAATGGCGGATATGGTCCGCCGCGCCGCGCAATGCATCGCCCAGCTTGCGCGCGCCCTCGCGGTCGTGCTGCAGCAGGTGGTAGGCCATGCGCTGGGCGGACTTGGGCCCGACGCCGGGCAGCACCCGCAGCGCTTCGACCAGTGCCTGCAGCGAGGTCGGGGACGATGCCTTCACAGTGGCGTTCAGAACGGCAGCTTGAAGCCCGGGGGCAGCGGCAGGCCCGAGGTCATCGAGCCCATTTTTTCCTGCGAGGTGGCTTCGGCCTTGCGCACGGCGTCATTGAAGGCCGCGGCGACCAGGTCTTCCAGCAGGTCCTTGTCTTCGCCCTCGGCCAGCAGGCTGGGGTCGATGGTGACGCGCTTGACGTCGTTCTTGCAGGTCATGACCACCTTGACGAGACCGGCGCCGGACTGGCCCTCGACCTCGATCTGGGCCAGCTGCTCCTGCATCTTCTTCATGTTTTCCTGCATCTGCTGGGCTTGCTTCATCAGCCCGGCGAGTTGACCTTTCATCATGATGGAATGCTCCTGGATTCGGTAAGAAATTCGGTGAAGTGATTCGGTAAAGCAAACGCAGGCCGCGGATCAGGCGGCGCGCGGCTGGATCGAGCCCGGCACGATCTGGCCACCAAAATCGCGCAGCAGGCCCTGGACAAAGGGATCGGCCTCGATCACGGCCTCGGCCTGGCGCTGGCGCTCGGCACGCGCCTCGGCATCGGCGGCCGCCGCGGTGATGGAAACCCCGCCCACCTCGCAGACCACGCGCACCGGCTCGCCGAAGTGGTCGCACAGCGCCTGCTGCAGCCGCTCGGACACGCCGTTCTCGCCCAGGGCCGCGACCGGGATGCGCAGGTGGAAGGTACGTCCGACCACCTGGGTCAGTTCGCTCTGGTAGGCCAGCTGCTGGGCCAGGCCCTTCAAGGGCAGGCCGGCGGCCAGCACCGGCCATGCGCCGGTGAAGGCCGGCGGGGTGCCATCCTCGCCCGCTGCTGGCGGGCGCGGAGCGACGAACTTGGCGGATTCTGCCGGCGCCGCGGCTGGCTGCACCGGAGCGGCCTCGCGCGCCGGCTC
>NZ_JBYSYA010000045.1:0-17943 GCF_058782785.1 Cupriavidus sp. FW306-01-F10A | reverse complement strand
GTTTCGCGACGCCGGCACGGCGGTGCCGGCGCGGCGCCGGCGCCGCCAGCTCGACGCGCTCGAGGCGGTGCGCCCGCACCTGACCCGCCTCCCCACCCCCGCCGATCCGGTCGCCGGCTGGTTCGCGCCGCCGGTCGCGGCGCGGCTGGCCGCGGCGGGACTGGCAACGCTGGCCGACCTGCATGCGCACGTGATTGCGCGCGGCGTGCGCTGGTACCGGACCGTGCCGCGGGTCGGTGCGGTCACGGGCCGGCACGTCATCGCCTGGCTGACGGCCGAGGCGCCGGCGCTGGGTGCGATCGCGCCGGCGGCCCTGGTGCCGCGGCGCCGCGTGTCCGTGGCCACGCGCGCCGCGCTGCGTCCGCCCGCGGTCATGATCGCGCCGCTCGAGGCGCTGGCGTTGCCGGCCACCTGCGATGGCCGCATCGGCCACAACCGGCCGGGGCCCGGTGCAACCCCGCGCACCGCGGCGCAGACCGACCTGGACGCGATTCAGGCCTGGCTCGCCACGCGCGGGCCAGAAGGTAGTCCGACTGCACGCACTTACCGCTGCCATGGCGAGCGGCTCCTGCTGTGGGCGGTATTCGTGCGCGGCAGGGCGTTGTCAGACCTGACGGTCGAGGACTGCAGCGCCTACCTGGCCTTCCTGGCCGACCCGCAGCCGGCAGCGCAGTGGGTGGGCGCACGAGGCGTGCCGCGCTTTAGTTATGACTGGCGCCCGTTCGCCGGACCGCTGTCAGCGGTCAGCATCCAGCAGAGTTATATGGTGCTGAGCGGAATGTTCAACTGGCTGGTTGCGGCCCAATACCTGCGCTATAACCCCTTCGCGTTAATGCCCAAGCCCAAGACCTCGCGCAGCCGCATCCAGGTGTCGCGAAGCTTTACAAAGGCGCAGTGGGCGTTCCTGCAGCGCTGTGCGGCCGAACTGCCGGCCGAAGATCCGAGGAGCGTGCGGCTGCAATTTCTGCTGCGCTTTGCCTATGCGACCGGGCTGCGCATCGCCGAGCTGACGCGCGCCGCGGTCGGGGACCTGCACCACCATGACCTGCCGGACGATGCGCGTGGGAGCTGGGAACTGGTCTTCACGGGCAAGGGGACGGTCGAGCGCGAGGTCCACGTTTCGCATGCGGTGATCGCGGCGCTGCGCGATTACATGATGGCGCGCGGGCTAGGTGAGGCGTTCGAGCGGCTGCATCCGGCCACACCACTGATTGGCCGCGTCAAGTCCGACGGTCGCGCCGGAGCGCTGTCGGTCGGGCAACTGCATGCGATTTTCAAGCGATTCTTTGCGAGCGCCGCCCTCGCGTTTGAAGCGGACGATCCCGCAGGTGCCGCACGGCTCAAGATTGCGTCCGCACACTGGCTGCGCCACTCATTCGGCAATCACGCCGTCGCCCATGGCGTGGCGCTGGATGTAGTCCAGAGCCAGCTCGGCCATGCCTCACTGGCGACCACCTCGGTCTATGTGCGTGCCGACGCCGAGCGTCGCGCGCAGGAACTCGAGCGCGTGGGGATCTTCTAGCTCGCTTGAAAAAGCTCACTGAAAACATTAATGCTGCCACTGACGTGCGGGGGGACTTGTTCGTGCGCCAGCGGTCGCTTGATGGCTGCGACCGAAAAGAAAAAAGATGTTTTTTTCTTAAGCTGGTGTGGGCGAGTTGTCGAAAATCTCTTAGTTAATTACGATTTTAATGGATTGTCCTTGCTACACGCGAGTGATTGTCTGCCAGCCCCGCAATGGCGCCTCAAATAGCGGCAAACTTCCACGGCACAGTCGGGAAACCCAAATTGGGTTTACGAATGCCGACGAACGAACTAGAACTAAGCTACTGCGATTGGTCTACCGGGCGACCGTGACATGCAAGCGAGGCACCTGAGGCATCACGAAGCCAGTGTGGCGGTGCAGTGCGAATCCGTGTCAGCCCGGCCCCCAGCCGGAAGCGTGCACCGCGATACGACCCGGCGACCTTCTCACCGGGATGTGTCAACCCCCTGACCATAGTTAGCATGGCGGTCAATTGACTGACGGTAGCTTCACTTCGGCCGCGCGCAGGGTAAGGAGTTCCTATGCTCAAAGATGATGCCCTTGCGATTCTGCTGTCGCGTTGGGCTGTGACTGCTCATGGTCGCATCTTGATTGAGGCCGTTCGCACCCGAGACAATACCGAGTTAGCGCATTCGATTTCGGGCTGCGTCGAGTACGTGATCAGTGAAAAGATGCAGGGAACGGTAGCTGCTCCCGGTCGAAACGTGGGTGCGGCACTTGCGATGCTCTACGAGCACGATGCCAATGTCCTCGAATACTACTTCCAGCCATGGGCGCTTGATATCAAGACGCCAACGGTGGCGGGCAAGCCAGCAGTGCGTTGGCAGCATCGGCCCGAAGTGATGCTGATTCAGCAGCAGGGAGTTGTTGTTCAAGACTGGAAAGGGGAGGGGTTTCTTTTTCGACAACGTTGCGCATCGGGAAACTACTACAAGGATCCTGATCCGCCTTTCCGTTGGCACTGGCGTCCTCCCGAGGAAGCCTACAGTGACGTTGGCATCCACTATGAGATGCATAGTCTGGTAGAGATCCCGCACGTACTGGTCATGAATCTGAAGGATCTGGTTCGGTACAGGAGCTCGCCGCCGTTGCCCTTGAATATTCAGCACGACCTACGCAGTTTGCTTGACCGCGAAGTAGTGCTGACGTTTCGGCAACTAGTGGAGACTCATCACGTCGGCGCCGATACCATCAAGCACGCGATCGCCACGGGAGTGCTGTGTTGCGACTTAGTGCACGAGCGGCTGGATGGAATCAGTTCCTTCCACCTCTATCGTGATCGGAGCGCGCTACAGACATGCAGCTTATCGTTGCAGCTGCGCGATGTGCTACCGCTACCACCCCAGGATGGAGTGGTACCGGGGGCGTTGATCCAATTCAATGGGCAACCGTACTGGGTTGAATGCATCAGCGGTGACAGTGTACGGCTACGCGGCATCGGCGACGACATTAAGGAGCTGCCTTGCGCCGTGGTCGCCCACGCCGCTGCATCGCCTTCAGCCACGCTTCCGGACGGTTCCGTAAAGCCCGAGATTCGTCGGGCTCTGGCGCCTTTGAGTTCGGCCCGACTGGACGAAGGAATCGAGAAGCTGAACGCCGTGCGTAACGGGGTCAACATTCGCTCGGCGCGGCAAATGGCTCGCTATCGAGCTTTAGTGACGTTGTCGCTCACGGACACGGAGGCGGCCATCCGTCTGGCTGGCCAGACCAACAAGCGAGGCAATCGTACTCCGCGGTTGCCTGCAGACGTCGAAGCGTTTGCAGAGGATGTGACACGACACATCTATCGACGCGCGCCTGGCATTACGAAAATTGGCTGTTTTCAGCGCTATCAGGGCATCTGCCTCCGACTGCATCGAGTACCAATGAGCTATCCCTCGTTTTGCAATCGCGTTAAGCGATATCAAAATTTGGATAGTAAGCATGGGCGCCGCGCTGCGCTGGCGATGCAGCCCATCGTTGGTAGTCTCGATCCTGGCCAACTGCCACATGGATGGCTTCCCCATCAATGCGTCCACATTGACCACACGCCCGCCGACGCCGAGGTGATTGCGCCGAATGGGAACAATCTCGGGCGTCCCGTGATCACGTTGGCATATGACGCCTCTGTTCCTTGTGCCAGGGCGCTTTATATGTCATTTCGTCCCGCCTCGGCTCAATCGGTGCTAATGGTGCTGCGCGATTATGTGAGACGTTGGAGGAGGCTGCCGCAAACGGCGATCGTTGATGGCGGCTTGGACTTGCACGCAGCACCAATCCAGCGGTTCGCCGACTTGCATGGCATCACCTTCCGACGGCGCGCGAAAGATAGCCCACGACAAGGTGCACCCATCGAGACGCAAAACCGGGCGAGGGAGTGGCAGGTGGACCGACTCGTGACTGGCAATACGTCGCACCTGAAAAATGCGCGCGCCTATGCCGGCTATACCGATCCCAAGGACGTCGCGGAGGAATCGCTGGTTGGCCTATATCGTCGGTATGACGAGTACTTCTTCGTGCGCAAGTATGCGTGCGACGTCCATCCGGCGCTTGGCATCACTCCGAAAGAGTACGAGGCGAGATTGATTAGAGAGCGCGGCAGTCAACCGTTTCGCCCCGTCGCATTTGATGAGCATCTGCTTATCCAAACCGCCCCGCTGACACCGCATGCGGTCCATCTTGTGGATCCGCTACATGGCGTTTGGACTGGGTTCCGGTGGTATTGGCACGATGCTTTTCGGACGGCAAAGCGAGGCGAGAAGGCCATTCTTCGGATCGAGCCGTTTCACGCAGATATTGTCTACGCAGAATACCGGAACCAACTACTGGTAGCGGTCGCTCGTAACCTGGCGCCATTCCCAGGGAGGACCTCCTATCAATTGGAGCAAGCGCTGCGTCAGATGTACGAGGAGAACGGCCTACGTGCGCAGCGGTCGAGACTCACGTACGCGAAAGAGCGCGACGTCCTGTCATTAGAGGCGAGGCATTTCGACCCACTTATTGGCTTGCAAGAAGCAGAAATGCTGCGCCTGTACCTGCAATTGGGCATGGTGGCGTGCGTCAACTTGACAGATCGAACCGTTCATTGCGCGGATGCGGACGTGGTCGCTGAGTTGGAAAACACCATCCTTCAAGCAAAGGCTAAACCAGAGAAGCGGCATACCGACGGTCCACTTCCTGGTGCTGGAAGGCCGCCCTTCGATACCATACCCGAGCTGATCGTGGGCGAGGAAGCTCCAGTAGAAAGCGAGCATTTGGCTCTCCGAGACATCAATTGGAAGTCCGTGAAGGGATTGATCTAAGTGGAGGTGCGCATGGATGATAGCGTCTCTCTTGCTGATTTGTCGCCCGATGAAAGGTTTTCTCTATCTGATTACGACAAAGTCAGGTTATTTGGCGAGCTGAATGTAACTCATCATATCTTGGAAGGCGTCATTAATAGTATGGTGCATTTATTGTGCCCACACAATGGCATCCCTATTTTGGTGCTGGCTGGTGCCTCCGGCGTTGGAAAATCGTGCCTGTTAAAAAGCATCTTGCCGGGAATTGTGAGGCAAAAGGATTTTCGTAGGCCCGGGGGTATTGTCTATGTTGAGGCACCGGCAATAGGTGAGCAAAAAGTGAGATTAAAAGCGTTTTATGCGCTGATCTTACAAGCAGGAAAGGATGCGATGATAGATAAAAAGGTGGCATTTATAGTGGAGGATGGAAAGCTTAATGTAAAGTACTGCCATGGGCAGCCAACTGTTGATAATCTTCGTGATTGGGTAGTCGCTATGCTGAAGTATCGGCAACATCTCGCATTGGCCATCGACGAGGTGGTACATTTGCTTAAGTTTAGAGATGCGGAGTCAGTCCTAGACATGATCAAGGCTCTCGCGCACGATGACTGTCCTAAAATTGTAGTGGTCGGTGACTTCAATCTCACCGAGCGAGCTAGAACCTACGAGCAATACGTGAGGCGCGGACGAACCGTTTTCCTGTCGCGCTACGATTCTACTCTTGCTAAGCCAACGCGCGATGCTGGGAGACGGAAAAGGCAAGATGCGGTGCTCGATCAATTTTTGTCGATCCTAATGAAATTTAGGGCCTATTGGCCATGGAAGGATTGCTTAAATGTCGATGCCCATTGCCCGCAGCTTCTGTGGCAGAGTCTGGGAAATATCGGGTTACTGAAGCAGATTCTGTCGAGTTGTTTGGAGCTGCAGAATGATAGTAAGGGGAACTGGAGCGATAAATTCCTTCAACAAAGCTATTTGCCTGAAGCGCAGCGGTCGGAGTTGGAAACGTCTTTCAAGAAAGGGGAAGAGGAAATGAGAAAGTTTGATTGTTTGCGATCGCCAGCCAATTTTTTTGCGCGAGAGAAAAAGCCGTTGAGGTGACAAGATGCCGTCGCACTTCGCCGAACCCATCTCTGTCCTTTATTCGTTGCCGTGGATCGGGGTTGGTACGCTTCGAAGCGAATCATTGTGTAGCTACTTCTATCGCCTGGCCTTCGTGCATAGTGTCACGCCGAGCATCCTGTATAAGGAATATGTATCGCCGCGCTTAAAAGAGCTTGGATTCGGCTCGCACGTATGTTATCAGGTTCAGGAGGGCATTGCCCTTTCGGCGGACAGTGTGGCACTGAAATGTCTAACAGACACCTTAATAGAGCTTACTGGCATTAGCGAAGTTAAAGCGGCAAGTCTGCAAGGGCTCGCGGCATTGGTGGGTCACTATGGCCTGGGCAGTAAAGTGCGGCGCTATTGCCCCGAGTGCCTTGCGGCGCAGGAGTCTGGCTTGTATGGGCACGCCTTGTGGGATTTTCGGGTCGTGAACGCCTGTCCAATCCACGGCGTCCGACTTGTTCGGGACTTGTGTGGTGACCGTAGCGTAGTGTTGAGACCGACGCGCAAAGTGCTACTGCCGGGCGTCTGCAGACGGTGCGGAAGCATTGGTATGCGCTGCAATAACACTCTACCAAGTGCGGCCGAACCATTGGAGATTTGGGTCGCCCAGCAAATAGGAGACCTCGTTGCCTATGCTTCAAGCGGAGGGTTGTTGTCGCGAGAAGCGTTACAGAGGGGAATGATCAGTTGTTGCGATGGGTTCAGATCCAAAGCTGCTTTGGCGAGAAGCATCGGAATTTCGCCAAACGCACTTGGAGCGGCGATTCTCAATGCCGGGCAAAAGCCCGCTTTAGGGGTTCTGTTAGCCATTGCATCTCGATGTGGCGTGAGTCTTCTTAGTATCTTCCTTGGTCAGCCTGCCCTTGCCGCTGCGCCGGCGCAGACCTACACGCCGCCTACGCCGGTTCGGCCCACGTGGAAACTGGATCTGACGGGGTTAGATGAAAAAATCGGTCGCCTGGCTGCCAGTTATCGGACTATCACGTCGTCTTCCAATTCCGGCGCTTCAGTGTCGAAGGCGCTGGGTGTGAATCGCCGCTATCTGGCTTTACACCACCCCAAACTGTGGGCCGCCATCGTTGCTGCGCATGAGCACTACCGTGCGGGAGTGGTGGAGGCTAGCTACGCTCCCACACGGGAGATCGTGGCAATGGCGATCGATAGAGCGATTGAGTCGCACGTGCCTCTTACTGAACAGTCTGTTACCCGTGTCGTTCGCATGGAAAGCCGGAGTACGGGGGCGGTCATGGACCCATTTAAACTTAGAAAAGTGATTAGAAAGGCTCTTTGTGGCCTTAAAGCATAACGTGGCAAAATTTTTTGACAAGCATAACAAGGCGAAACTGCCACTTTATGGTTTCTTTCCCACCACCAGCCGTTGCTCTCCCACATACGTACTTTCACCTAATGCTGCAGCGCGACAATTCCTCTGCTACAATCAGGGAAAACCCCATGAGGGTAATCCCGAAAGGAAGGACGCCATGAACACCCAATCCGATATCAAGCTGACTGACCAACTCGAACGCGAACTGATCGACCGTGAACTCGGTACGCAAAGCCTGGGCTTCGCCCATGACGTGAAGCGCGCCATCGCCTTCGTCCAGAGCGCGATCGAGCGCCTGCAGACCCAGGCCCGCAAGGCCCACGTGGTCTACGCCAACGGCTAAAGAGTTGTTTGCAGCAGAGTAGTTGCGGCCCGTTGCGGGCTGCGTTGTAGAACCGGCCATACGTGCGCCCGCCCGGGCAGACGCGGCCGGTTTTGTTTTGCCCGCGGTTTTTGCGTGCTTTGTGAATAACTTTCGCAAGGCTTGCCAGACCTTTTCGTTTGGCCGGGGCCTGGCAGGGGGCTATCGTGGATGCCTTCGCAATACGCCTTTTCGACCATGCCCGCGCTTGTGCTGCTGTGCCTGCTGATCACCTATGTGGTCTGGGGCACGACCTACCTGGCGATCCGCTTTACGCTGGAGAGCTTTCCGCCGCTGTTCATGATGGGCACGCGCTTCCTTTGCGCGGGCCTGCTGCTGGCCGCCTGGCTGGCGTGGCGGGGCACGCCGATGCCGTCGTGGCGGCTGTTGCGCAACTGCGCGGTGCCGGCGCTGTTCCTGCTGGTGGGCGGCATGGGCCTGACCGCGATTGCCGAGCAGACGATTTCTTCCGGTGCCACCACGGTGATGATCGGGTCGATGCCGATCTTCGCGCTGGTCTGGAGTGCCTGCTTCGGCAGCCGGCCGAAATGGTATGAGTACGTGGCGATCGCGATCGGCAGCCTGGGCATCCTGGTGCTGACCGCGGGCGCGGAATTCCGCGTCAGTACCGGGGGCGTGGTGGCGCTGATGCTGGCAGTGGCGAGCTGGTCGTTCGGCTCGCAGCTGGCGCGCCGCCTGGAGCTGCCCCAGGGTGCCGCGGCATTTGCCGCGGAGATGCTGATCGGCGGCGCGGTGCTGATGGTGCTGTCGGCGCTGCGGCAGGAGCCGTGGCCGGCATCGGTCAGCGCGCAGGCCGGCTGGGCCTGGGTCTACCTGGTGGTGGCGGGGTCGCTGGTGGCGTTTTCTGCCTATATGTACCTGGTGTCCACGGTCAGCCAGACGCTGTCGGCCAGCTATGTCTATGTGAACCCGCCGGTGGCGCTGGCGATGGGTGCATGGCTGGGCGGCGAGCAGATCGCGCCGCAGACGCTGGGTGCGGTGATGCTGATCCTGGTGGCGCTGGCCGTGCTCAGCCTGGGCACGCTGCGCACGGCGCGGGCCCAGGCGGCCTGATACTGCCGGCTGCTGCCGGGCAGATCAACTGCCCGACTGTTCCTGGATCCAGAGCGACAGCCGCACCTTGTAGGCCTGCTGGATATGCCGGCGTGCGATCTGTTCCGCCAGCGCCGGGTCGCGCTGTTCGAGCGCCTCCACCAGCGCGATATGTTCCTCGTACGAGCTGCGCGCGCGTCCCGGCACTGAGAGCGTAGTGCGCCCCAGCAGCGCCATCGACTCATGCAGCGAGCGCAGGTTCTTCAGCAGGTAGCGGTTATGCGCGCAGCGGTGCAGGGTTTCGTGGAACAGGCGGTTGTTCTGCGCCAGCCGGTCCGGGTCGTCGGCGAACGCCAGGTCGCGCTCGACGATATCGCGCAGCAGCGAGATCTCCACATCGGTGGCGTGGCGCGCGGCCAGCGCGGCGGCGGTGCCTTCCAGCACTTCGCGCATCACGTACAGCTCGCTGACCATGCTGGCGTCGAGCTGGGTGACCATCATGCCGCGGTTGGGCTCGTTGACGACCAGCCCTTCGGACTCCAGCCGCGACAGCGCTTCACGCACCGGCGTGCGCGACAGGCCCAGGGATTCGGCCAGTTCCACCTCGCGCAGCCGCGTCCCGGGGGACAGCTGGCCGGCCTGGATGGCGGCGCGCAGTTGCTGGTAGGCGCGCTCTGAGCGCGGAAGCGATGCGGCCTGGCCACTCTCGGCGGCGCCGGCGAACTCTTGAGAAATCATGTGAGGCTGGCTGATGCGGTTGGACTGTCGTAGCCAGCCATCATACCCGCTCGTGCGCGCCTGACATCACGGCGACGCAATATGGTGTAAAGGGCCCGGCGCGTGGCCGTGCCTTGCGCCTTAGCCCGCCGGCGACTGGAACGGGTGGTATTGGTAGAGCCAGGTCTCGGACAGCGGCTTGCCGTTCATCCTCAGGAACAGGCGGATATCGACCGGCTGGTTGCCGTCGGCGGTCAGGTCGAACTGGGCACGCCAGTGGCCCGGCACACCGTTGGGAACGGCCTCGGTGAAGACGTAGGAGAAGGTGCCGCGCGAGGCGGTCAGCACGGCCTCGGGTTTGACGCCGAAGGGCAGCTTCTCCAGCGGCGCGCCCTTGAACTCGACCATGAACTTGCGTACGCCCTTGGGCCGCGGCTGGCCCGGCTGGCCGCCATTGCCCAGGCGCGTGGCCACGCAGCGCGCCAGCGGCGACGGAAAGGGCTCGTCGGCCTGCCAGTGCAGCCGGTAGCGCAGGCGGTAGGTGCTGCCGGCCTTGGCCGGGGCCTTGGGCACCCACATGGCGACGATGTTGTCGTGGATCTCGTCATCGGTGCGCAGCTCGACCAGTTGCACCGAACCGGCGCCCCAGCCGTCGCGCGGCTCGACCCACAGGCTCGGGCGGCGCTCATAGTTGACGCCGTCCTGGTAGTGGTCGAACAGGCGGTCGCGCTGCAGCAACCCGAAGCCCTTGGGGTTATCGTCGGAAAACGCCGAGGCCGTGGTCTGCGGTGGGTTGTTCAACGGGCGCCAGATATGCTCGCCGGCGCCGTTCCACAGCGCCAGGCCGTCGGAATCATGCACCTCCGGGCGCCAGTCGACGGCGGTGCCCTTGATGCCTTCGGAGAACCAGAACATCGAGGTCAGCGGCGCCAGCCCCAGCCGGCCCACATCCTTGCGCAGGAACAGCGCGCACTCCACATCCATGATCACGGCCTTGCCACGCTGCATGACGAAGCGGTAGGCGCCGGCGATGCTGGGGCCATCCAGCAGGGCGTAGACCGTGACGGTATCGCCATTGCCCTCGGGGGTCTCGAACCAGAAATGGGTGAAGGCCGGGAATTCCTCGGACTTGCCGGCTTCGGCCACGTCGATGGCGATGCCGCGCGCGGACAGCCCGTACTGGTACAGGTCGCCGATGGCGCGGAAATACGACGCGCCGAGGAAGGCAACCCAGTCGTTCTTGCGCCAGTCGCGTGTCTTCTGGTCGCCGAGGCGGCTTTCCTGGAAGCGGAACCCGGCAAAGCCGCTGCCCGGCGGCAGCTTGTGCGCGGGGCTGTCGGCCGGCATGTCGAAGTAGGCGTCGTCGTAGACGATCTCGCGGGTCTTGCCAGGGCCGCCCTTGGCGCGTTCGATCACGTGCATGCGCACCGGCGTGCGGAAGTACGTGCCGAGGTGGAAGAAGGTGGCCGGGAACTGGCCGGGGCCACTGGCAAAGAGCGCGTCGTCGGTGCGGAAGCGGATCTTGCCGTGGGCGTCGTAGTCGATGCGGGACAGCACGTCCGCGGGCGGCGACGCCGGCGGCGCGTAGGGCTTGCCGGCCAGCGCGCGGGCGCGTTCGATCAGGGCGTCGAAACCGAATGGCTGGGCGTCGCCGAGCTTGATCCGGCTGGCTGCCAGCACCGACGGGGTAATGCCCAGTGCGGCGAGCGCGGCGGAGGCAGTGGCTGAGACCAGCAGGGTTCGGCGGTTCATCATGTGGCGAAAGCGTCCTTTTATTGTCCGGGGGTTGTGCAGAACTGTAAGAGACGCCGCCGTCAGCGAAAAGTTCGGACACCCTCTGTTACAGGCGGCCGCCCGCAGCCCGGCTGCAAGCGGCCGCCGCCGCACATCAGGCCTGCCCGCTGGCCCGGCGCCGCTGGCGCCGTTGCCGCGCCAGCATGTTCAGCCCCTCGACCGCTGCCGAGAACGCCATCGCCGTATAGATATAGCCCTTGGGCACATGGGTGCCGAGGCCCTCCGCGATCAGCGTCATGCCGATCATCATCAGGAAGGCCAGCGCCAGCATCACGATGGTCGGGTTGCGGTTGATAAAGTTGGCCAGCGGCGTGGCCGCGAACAGCATCGCCATCACCGCGGCGATCACCGCCACGAACATGATCTGCACATGCTCGGTCATGCCGACCGCGGTGATGATGCTGTCGATCGAGAACACCAGGTCCAGCACCAGGATCTGGCCGATGGCCGAGGCAAAGCTCTGCACCGCCTTGGCCGTGCCGCCTTCCTCGCCTTCTTCGGCGGCGGTGACGTGGTGGTGGATTTCGCGCGTGGCCTTCCAGACCAGGAAGGCGCCGCCCGCGATCAGGATGATGTCGCGCCACGACAGCCCCTGGCCCAGGATGGTGAACACCGGCTCGGTGAGCTTGACGATGAAGGCGATGGTGGCGAGCAGGCCCAGGCGCATCACCAGCGCCAGGCTGATGCCGATCTTGCGCGCCTTCTCGCGCATGGCTTCAGGCAGCTTGTTGGTCAGGATCGAGATGAAGATCAGGTTGTCGATCCCCAGCACGATTTCCATGGCCACCAGCGTGGCCAGTGCCGCCCACGCGGCGGGATCCTGCAGCAATGCCAACGACGCTTCCATGAGAGCTCCGGGTGTCAGGTTCCAGGCTGGCGCCGGACGGTGGTCCGCCCGGGGCACATGCAGGCGTCATGTTAGCGCAGCGCCGCTTGCCCGCGCAGTGTGATCCGGAAAGATAAAGGTTGTTTGACGCGGTTGCCATGTGCCTCGATGGAATATAGTATGTGATATATCAAAAGATCCAAATCGAGCCATCAAGGAGACAGCAATGAAAGTGTGTATCTACGGCGCAGGCGCGATCGGCGGCTATGTCGGGGCGCAGCTTGCGCGCGCGGGGGCGGAGGTCAGCTTCGTCGCGCGTGGCCCCCATCTCGCGGCGATGCAGGAACATGGTGTCAGGCTGCTGATCGACGGCGAGGAGCGCGTGGCCAAGGTGCGCTGCACCAGCGATCCGCGCGAGCTCGGACACCAGGACTATGTGTTCATCACCCTCAAGGCGCATTCCGTGCCGGGCGTGGTGGACCAGATGCAGCCGCTGCTGGGGCCGGAAACCGCGGTCGTCACCGGCGTCAACGGCATTCCGTACTGGTACTTCTACAAGCATGGCGGCGAGCTGGCCGGCAGCACGCTGGAAAGCGTCGATCCCGGCGGGCGCCAATGGAAAGGCCTGGGGCCGGAGCGGGCGATCGGCTGCGTGGTCTATCCCGCGGCTGAGATCGTTGCGCCCGGCGTGATCAAGCATGTCTACGGCAAGAAGTTTCCGCTGGGCGAGCCGGATGGCAGCCGCTCGGCGCGCGTGACCCGGCTCAGCGAAATGATGATGGCCGCCGACCTGGACGCCCCGGTGCGCGACAATATCCGCGACGAGATCTGGCTCAAGCTGTGGGGCAACCTGTGCTTCAACCCGATCAGCGCGCTCACGCATGCCACGCTCGACGTCATCACCGCCGACCCGGCCACGCGGGCGCTGTCGCGCCAGATGATGGTTGAGGCGCAAGGCATCGCCGAGCGTTTCGGGGTGAAATTCCGCGTCGACGTGGAGCGGCGCATCGACGGCGCCGGTGCCGTGGGCGCGCACAAGACCTCGATGCTGCAGGACCTGGAGGCCGGGCGGGCCATGGAAATCGACCCGCTGCTGACCGTGGTGCAGGAAATGGGACGTCTGGTTGCGCAGCCCACGCCGATGTGCGATGCCGTGCTGGGTCTGATCAAGCAGCGCGACACGATGGCCAAGCTGGCCGCCTGAGCGCGGCTGGGAACAGGGGATACCGCGGGTCAGGTATCCCCTGGCGCACGCCAGGCGCGCCAAGATAGCGTGAGCCGGGCTTGCGAAGCGAGAAAGGCAGGGCGATAGTGATATACCATATACGACAGACCGCGCACCGCTACTGTGCCGATGCATGACAACAACGCATTGTTTGATGCGTTTTCGTAATGGGTCCGGCGTTTTTGCTAAGCTGTGCGGCAATGCGGGGGGCAGCCATTCCGGCCACCCTGCCGCTGGTCTCACACGAGCTCATTCATGTCTGCGCAAAGCCAATCCATCGTCCAGCCCAACGGGCTGGCCTTGTCCGTGCAACCGATCAATGCCGGCGCGAGCCTGCGCGACCAGGCCTACGCCATGTTGCGCCAGGCCATCGCCGACGCTGACATCTACCAGTCGCGCGACGAGATCCGCCTCGATGAGCGGGTTCTGAGCGAGGCCATGGGTGTCAGCCGCACACCCATCCGCGAAGCCATGACGCTGCTGGAGCAGGAGGGCTTCCTGCGCACCGTGCCCCGGCGCGGCATCTACATCATGCGCAAGACCAAGCGCGAGATCGTGGAGATGATCCAGATGTGGGCCGCGCTGGAAAGCATGGCCGCGCGGCTGGCCACCGAGAACGCCACCGATGCCGAGATCGCGCAGCTGCGCAGCATGTTCGACAGCTTCCGTGATTCCACTCCGGCCGAGCATATCGAAGAGTATTCGGACGCCAATATCGCGTTCCACCAGGCGATCGTGCAGCTGTCCAAGTCGCAGATCATCATGGACACGATCCGCAATATCTTTATCCACGTGCGCGCGATCCGGAAGATGACGATCTCGCAGAGCGACCGGGCGGCACGTTCGATCGTGGACCACCTGCGCATCATCGAGGCGCTGGAGAAACGCGATACCGAGCTGGCCGAGCGGCTGGTGCGGCAGCATTCGCTGGATCTGGCTGACTACGTGGAACGGCACTGCGACTTCCTCGACTGAAGGCGGGCGGGGGTAGGGCGGCAAAACGGCGGACCTTGGTCCGCCGTTTTGCTTTTGTGCGTTCCCGGATGACGCGCGAGCTTTTCGTGTTGTGGTATGTGATATATCAATGTGAAAAAGATGCTGGCTGACTGATTCGGGATTTGACTGGGTTTCCCACTTCGGGCAAGCAAAACAGGTCGATTGCTGCATTGCATCGTCGAAATTTGTGTTGCATCGGGCAAACTCCTCTTGCTCTCTTCTGATATATCACATACCGTATGTCATCAAGAGGGCCGGAACGGACGCGAGCGAGTACGCGCCGAGCACCAGGAACAGACCATATACAAGTGAAACCATCGTCCGAGGAGACATCCGAAATGGAAACCAAGGCACTGCAAGGCGTTCGCATCCTGGATATGACCCACGTCCAGGCGGGCCCCTCGGCCACGCAGCTGATGGCGTGGCTGGGCGCGGACGTGATCAAGGTGGAAATGCCCGGCCGCGGGGACATCACCCGCAGCCAGCTGCGCGACGTGCCCAACGCCGACAGCCTGTACTTCACCATGCTCAACAGCAACAAGCGCAGCCTGACGCTGAACATGAAGACGCCCGAAGGCAAGGCGCTGCTCGAAGACCTGGTCCAGCGCAGCGACGTGCTGATCGAGAACTTCGGGCCGGGCGTGCTCGAGCGCGCGGGCTTTGACTGGGACCACCTGCAGGACCTGAACCCGCGGCTGGTCTATGCCTCGATCAAGGGCTTCGGCCCGGGGCCGTACGCGGACTGCAAGGCGTATGAGAACGTGGCCCAGTGCATGGGCGGTTCGGCCTCCACCACGGGCGATGCCGAGGGCGTGCCCACTGTCACCGGCGCGCAGATCGGTGATTCGGGCACGGGCGTGCATTGCGTGGTCGGCATCCTGGCCGCGCTGCTGCAGCGCGAGCACACCGGCCGCGGCCAGCGCGTGGAAGTGGCGATGCAGGACGCGGTGCTGAACCTGTGCCGCGTCAAGCTGCGCGACCAGCAGCGCCTGGCCAACGGCCCGCTGCGCGAGTACC
The DNA here is from genome assembly GCF_058782785.1 of Cupriavidus sp. FW306-01-F10A. Classification (NCBI taxonomy): domain Bacteria; kingdom Pseudomonadati; phylum Pseudomonadota; class Betaproteobacteria; order Burkholderiales; family Burkholderiaceae; genus Cupriavidus; species Cupriavidus sp. FW306-01-F10A. The sequence continues at coordinate 2,714 of NZ_JBYSYA010000045.1, read as the reverse complement.
CGAACGAAGAGTTCGGCGACCACGTGCCGCGCGCCGGCAATGCCTCGGGCGGCGGCCAGCCGGGCGCGGCGCTGCGCTGCGCGCCGGGCGGCCCCAACGACTATGTCTACGTCATCATCCAGCCGCAAGGCTGGGAGCCGCTGATGCGCCTGTGCGGGCGCGAGGACCTGATCACCAATCCGGACTACGCCACGCCAGAAGCACGCCTCAAGCACCTGGCCGACTGCTTCGCCGTGATCGAGAAATGGACCGGTGGCCGCAGCAAGTTCGACGTGATGGCGGCGCTCAACGAGGTCGATGTGCCGTGCGGCCCGATCCTGTCGATGAAGGACCTGATCGAGGACGAGTCGCTGTACCAGCGCGGCTACCTGAAGGAGCTGGAGCACCCGCAGCGCGGCAGCTACGTGCAGCTGGGCTGCCCGATCACGCTCTCGGCATCGCCGGTGGAGATCGAGCGTTCGCCGCTGCTGGGCGAGCATACCGAAGAGATTCTCGAGTGGCTGGGGCGCTCGCCCGCGCAGATCGCCGCGATGAAGCTGGCCGGCGCGGTATGACGCAAGCCTGACGTCATTCCCGCCTGTGCGGGAATGACGAATCCGGGCGCGAGCCGCCCACGATCCCATTTCTTCCAAGATCCTGCAACCGACATCGGAGCAGGCAGGGCCCCGCTTTGCCTGCGCAAGGAGCATGCTGTGCAAACCTGGATACGCTTTCGCCGCGCTGACGGCAGCATCGGCCATGGCCGCATCGACGAAGCCGATGGCAACCGTGTCGTCGAATATGACGGCGACGGTTTCAACGACCCCGCCCCTACCGGCGCCGTGCATGAGCGCGCGTCGCTGACGCTGCTCGCGCCCTGTGCGCCGGGCAAGGTGGTGGCGTTGTGGAACAACTTCCACGCACTCGCGCGCAAGCTGGAAAAGCCCGTGCCTACGCACCCGCTGTTCCTGCTCAAGCCGGCCTCGTCGCTGGCCGGGCCGGGCGATGCGGTGCAGCGCCCCAAGAGCTACGACGGCAAGATCGTCTATGAGGGCGAGCTGGGCATCGTGATCGGCAGCAAGGCGCGCAATGTGTCGGTGGCCGAGGCCGGCGCGCATATCTTCGGTTATACCGTCGTCAACGACGTGACCGCGGCCGAGCTGATCACGGCCGACCCCAACTTCCCGCAGTGGACGCGCGCCAAGGGCTTCGACACCTTCGGCTGCATCGGCCCGGCCATTGTCTGCGGCTTCAACTGGAAGGCCGCCAGCGTCATCACGCGGCTCGATGGCGTGGAGCGGCAGAACTACCCGCTGTCGGACATGATCTTCTCGCCCGAGGAACAGGTCAGCCGGATCTCGCAGGACCTGACGCTGATGCCCGGCGACGTGATTGCGTGCGGCACCTCGATCGGCGTGGGATCGATGAAGGACGGTGCGGTGGTCGAGGTGGCGATCGCGGGCATCGGCTCGCTGGTCAACCACGTGCGCGGCTGAGCCGGCGCCCGATTCCTTCCATAAAACGGTGAATGCCATGCCAATGACGATCGGTGTGCCACGCGAAGTCCACCCGGGCGAGCGGCGCGTTGCCGCCACGCCCGACTCGGTCAGGGAACTGCTCAAGCTCGGCTATCAGGTGGTGGTGGAGAGCGGCGCCGGCCAGGAAGCGTCGTTCTCCGACGCTGACTACAGCGCCGCCGGTGCGGCCATTGTCGACGCGGCCAGCCTGTGGGCCTCGGTCGACGTGGTGATCAAGGTGCGCCCGCCGCAGGTCCATCCCAGCCTGGGCGTGGAAGAGGCGGCGCTGCTGAAGAAGCATGCCACGCTGATCGGCTTTGTCTGGCCGGCGCAGCAAATGGCGATGCTGGAGCGGCTGACGCAGCGCGGCGCAACCGTGCTGGCGATGGACTGCGTGCCGCGCATCTCGCGCGCGCAGAAACTCGATGCGCTCAGCTCGATGGCCAATATGGCTGGCTACCGCGCGGTGATCGAAGCCGCGCATGCGTTCGGGCGGCCCTTTGCCGGGCAGATCACGGCAGCGGGCAAGATCCCGCCGGCGCGCGTGCTGGTGATCGGCGCGGGCGTGGCGGGGCTGGCGGCGATCGGCGCGGCGCGCAGCCTGGGTGCGGTGGTGCGCGCCTTCGATACGCGACCGGTGGTGCGCCAGCAGATCGAAAGCCTGGGCGCCGAGTTCCTGACCGTCGAGATCGAAGAGGACGGCAGCGGCAGCGGCGGCTATGCCAAGGAGATGAGCCCGGCTTTTATCGAAGCCGAGATGCGTCTCTTTGCCGAACAGGCGCGCGAGGTCGACATCATCATCACCACCGCGCTGATCCCGGGCAGGCCCGCGCCCAAGCTGCTCGAGGCCGGCACGGTGGGCCTGATGCGCGCCGGCAGCGTGGTGGTCGACCTGGCTGCTGAGCAGGGTGGCAACTGCGTGCTGACCGTGCCGGGCGAGGCGGTGCGGCAGCACGGCGTCACCATCATCGGCTACACCGACCTGCCCAGCCGCATGGCGGCGCAGGCCAGCCAGCTCTATGGCACCAATATCCGCCACCTGCTGACGGAGCTGACGCCGGGCAAGGACGGCCAGCTCGTGGTCGACATGGACGACGAGATGATCCGCGGCGCCACGGTGCTGCACCAGGGCACGGTGACCTGGCCACCGCCGCCGCTGACGGTGGCGATCCCGCAGCAGCAGGCGCCGGCCGCGCCGCCGCCGGTGCAGGCCGAGGC
>NZ_JBYSYA010000044.1:0-21212 GCF_058782785.1 Cupriavidus sp. FW306-01-F10A | reverse complement strand
CGGTTGCGGCAGCCGTCGCGGCGGCCGCAACCGGGGCCGGGGCCACGGCATCGGCCTTCGGCGGCTGGGCCGCCACCACGGTCGGCGCCGCCGCCGCGGCCTTGGCCGCGGCCTCAGCCTTTTCCTTCTCGGCCAGCACCGCCTGGTTGGCCTGGCTCAGCTTGGCGATCTCGGCGTTCTTCAGCTCGAGCAGCTTCTGCATGTCGCCGACGTTCTTTTCCAGCTGCGCCAGGCGGGCTTGCGCCTCCTTGAGCTCACGCTCGCGCGCGACGCCGGCTTCGGCCTTGGCCGCGGCGTCGGCCTGTGCGCCACGCGCGGCCTTGCTGAGCTTCAGTTCATCGCGCGGGCCGTCGGTCGGGACGGCCTGCTCCTGCACCCGGGCGGTCACGTTGCCGGACTGCTGGCGGCCGCTGTCGGGCTCGACCGACTTGGCCGCAGCAGCGCTGGCCAGCCGGCCGCGGTAGGCATCGAAGCCCTGCGTGCGCGCCACCACCTCGCGGCGGGCGGCCTTGGGTGCGACGGCTTGCGCCTGCTGCTGGGTCGGGACCTGCAGCACCGCGCCGCTGCGCAGCCGGTTCATGTTGCCGCCGATAAAGGCGTTGGGATTGTTACGGTAGAGCGCCACCAGCATCTGGTCCAGCGAGACCGATTCCTGGCCTTGCACGGCCTCGCCGGCAATGGCGTAGAGCGTGTCGCCGCGCTGCACGGTGTAGCCGCCGCCGGGTGCCATCTCGGTGCTGCCGCTGGCGGCCGCTGCCGGCGCCCGCTTTGCGCTCTGGCGGGCCGGGCGCGCGGGCGCGGCTGGCTTGACTGCCTCGGCAGCCGCGGCGGGCGCGGCTTCCTGGGCCGGCACAGGCTGCGGCGCGGCGGCAGGTGCCGGTGCCGCTACGGGCGGCGCATCCGGCGTCGCCGCCTGCACCACCGTCGCCGGCGAGAAGGTCTGGTTCGAAGGCTTGGCCCCGGCAGGGTCAAGCAGGAAGGTATAGGCGCGCGAGACCTTGCCGCTGGCCCAGCTCATGTCGACCAGGATGTCGACAAAGGGCTCGCTGATCGGCTGGTTGGAGCGGACCCGGGCCACATAGCTGCCGTTCGGGCGGCGCTCCACCTCCAGCCGCAGGCTGCTGACGGCCGGCAGGTAGGTCAGCCCGGCCGCGGCATACGCCGCTGGCGACGCCAGCTTGACGCTGAGCCCGGCGGCCTCTTCGGCACTGACCCCACTGATGTCGATCTCAGCCTGCAACGGCTGCCCCAGATTCGACTGAACCCGCAATTGCCCGAACCCCGCGGCATATGCGGCCGGCTGCGCAAGCAGCAGGCCCAGTGCCGTGACGGCCAGCGTTGACCAGCGCTGACGGGCGGTAGGCGCATCTTTCCGGCGATGTTGGCTCACACTCACCTTATGCTCCGTTATGTTTTAGTAGCGATATGAATCGACAGACCGACCCCAAAACCAGGTCCGGCAGGCTGGCGGGGCGTTCTCGGCGCACCCCTTCTCCAGCCGCGCGCAGACGCCAAACCCTGCCTGGCGCGAAGCGCATGCCGGCGTATTGTGACGCATCACCAGGGAAAATAGGCGCCCGGATACAACAACGCCGCGCATGGGCGCGGCGTTGTCGGCAAAGCGGTCCATTCTGTTGCCTGGCTGCAACGGACGCAACCAGGCAACAAGAGGGAGCACCGGATCAGGACTCGATCAGGATACGCAGCATGCGGCGCAGCGGTTCGGCCGCGCCCCACAGCAGCTGGTCGCCGACCGTGAACGCGGACAGGTACTCGCCGCCCATCTGCATCTTGCGCAGGCGGCCGACCGGAATCGTCAGCGTGCCGGTCACGGCAGCCGGGGTCAGATCGGTCATGCTGGCTTCACGCGTATTCGGCACCACCTTGGCCCACGGGTTGTGGGCGGCCAGCATGCCTTCGATCTCATCGAGCGGCACATCCTTGCGCAGCTTGATGGTCAGCGCCTGCGAGTGGCAGCGCATGGCGCCAATGCGCACGCACAGGCCGTCGACGGCGATCGGCGTGGCGCCGGTCGCACCCAGGAAGCCTTCGCCGCGGCCCAGGATCTTGTTGGTCTCGGCGCCGCCCTTCCATTCTTCCTTGGACTGGCCATTGCCCAGGTCCTTGTCGATCCAGGGGATCAGGTTGCCGGCCAGCGGCACGCCGAACTGCTTGGTTTCCTCGGCGGACAGGCCGTGCTGGGTCGCCAGGATGGTGCGGTCGATTTCCAGGATGGCCGAGGCCGGGTTCTCCAGCAGCGGCTTGACCGACGCGTTCAGCGTGCCGAACTGCGTCAGCAGCTCGCGCATATGCTGCGCACCGCCGCCGGAAGCGGCCTGGTACGTCATCGACGTCATCCACTCGATCAGGTCGGCCTGGAACAGGCCGCCGAGGCCCATCAGCATGCAGCTGACCGTGCAGTTGCCGCCGATGAAATTCTTGACGCCCTTGGACAGCGCGTCCTTGATCACATCCTGGTTGACCGGATCCAGCACGATGATGGCATCGTCCTTCATCCGCAGCGAGGACGCCGCGTCGATCCAGTAGCCCTTCCAGCCGGCCGCGCGCAGCTTGGGGAAGACCTCGTTGGTGTAGTCGCCGCCCTGGGCGGTCAGCACCACGTCGCACTTCTTCAGCGCTTCGATGTCATTGGCATCTTTCAGCGTGGTTTCGTTCTTCGCCATGGCGGGCGCCTTGCCGCCGGCATTGGACGTGCTGAAGAAGACGGGCTCGATATGGTCGAAATCACGCTCTTCCTGCATGCGCTGCATCAGGACGCTGCCGACCATTCCCCGCCAACCGACGAGACCTACAATCATGATTTACCTCGGATGTGATTTTTACTTCCCCGCCATTTTCCTCGCCCGGCGTGGCTGCGCGGGGAAGACGGGCAGGCACGACGAACGGATCTAGGCGATCGCGGTTTTAATAATGGTTTTAATCGTCGTTGCGGTCTGGCCGAGCGAAATCGTGCCGACCGGGCCGCGGGTAGCGGTCAGGGCAGCAACAGCAGTCAGGGTGGACTGGGAAAATCGGGCCATCGGCAGAGTCTACACGATTTTGCCGCGCTGCCGCAGCGTGCAGATAGGGGAAATAACGGGGACAAATCAGACAAAGGGGGCACTACTCGCGCAGTGCCCCCTTCCGGTGTGACTTACAGCGCCGCCAGCACCGCGTCACCCATCTCGCGGGTACCGACCTGCTTGCAACCCGGCGTCAGGATGTCACCGGTGCGGTAGCCCTGGGCCAGCACCTTCTTGACGGCGCTCTCGATGCGGTCGGCCTGCTCGACGCGGTTCAGCGAGTAGCGCAGCATCATCGCCGCCGACAGGATCGTCGCCAGTGGGTTAGCCACGCCCTTGCCGGCGATGTCCGGCGCAGAGCCGTGCGACGGCTCGTACAGGCCCTTGTTGTTGGCATCCAGCGACGCCGACGGCAGCATGCCGATCGAGCCGGTCAGCATGGCGGCCTCATCCGACAGGATGTCGCCGAACATATTGCCGGTGACGATCACGTCGAAGCTCTTGGGCGCCTTGACCAGCTGCATGGCCGCGTTGTCGACGTACATGTGCGACAGCTCGACCTCCGGGTACTCCTTGTGCACCTCGATCACGATGTCCTTCCAGAACTGGAAGGTCTCGAGCACGTTAGCCTTGTCGACGCTGCACAGCTTCTTGCCGCGCTTGGCCGCGGCCTGGAACGCCACGTGGGCGATGCGGCGGATTTCCGGCTCGCTGTAGCGCATGGTGTCGAAGCCTTCGCGCGCGCCCTTGAACAGGCCGTCCGGCGCTTCGCGCACGCCGCGCGGCTGGCCGAAGTAGATGTCGCCGTTCAGTTCGCGCACGATCAGGATGTCGAGGCCGGCCACCAGCTCGGGCTTCAGGCTCGAGGCGCCGGTCAGTTCCGGATAGCAGATCGCCGGGCGGAAGTTGGCGAACAGCTGCAGGTGCTTGCGCAGGCCCAGGATGGCCTGCTCCGGACGCAGCGGACGATCCAGGCTGTCGTACTTCCAGTCGCCGACGGCGCCAAACAGGATGGCGTCGGCTTCCTTGGCCAGCTTCAGGGTGTTTTCCGGCAGCGGATGGCCTTCGGCCTCGTAGCCGGCGCCGCCCACCGGGGCGGTTTCCAGTTCGAACTTCTCGTCGAGCGCGTTCAGGACCTTGACGGCCTCCGCGACGATTTCGGGACCGATGCCGTCACCCGGCAGGACTGCGATCTTCATTGTTGTCTTTCCTCGTTGAGTCTTATCCGACCAGGCGGTTGTTCAGCCACGGCATCCTGGCCACGCGCTCGGCCTCATAGGCCTTGATCTTGTCGGCATGGCGCAGCGTCAGGCCGATATCGTCGAAGCCGTTCAGCATGCAGTACTTGCGGAACGGGGCGATGTCGAACTCATACGCCTGGCCGCCCGCCGTCAGCACCACCTGCTTGTCCAGGTCGATGGTCAGCTTGTAGCCGTTGAAGGCGTTGGTCTCGTTGAACAGGTGGTCGACCTGCTGTTCGGTCAGCACCACCGGCAACAGGCCGTTCTTGTAGCAGTTGTTGAAGAAGATGTCGGCAAAGCTGGGCGCGATCACGGCGCGGAAGCCGTATTGCGTCAGCGCCCACGGCGCGTGCTCGCGCGAGCTGCCGCAGCCGAAGTTGCGGCGCGCCAGCAGGATCGACGCGCCCTGGTAGCGCGGCTGGTTCAGCACGAAGTCCGGGTTCAGCGGACGCTTGCTGTTGTCCATGCCGGGCTCGCCGACGTCCTTGTAGCGCCACTCGTCGAACAGGTTGGGGCCGAAGCCGGTGCGCTTGATCGACTTCAGGAACTGCTTCGGGATGATGGCGTCGGTATCGACGTTCTCGCGGTCGAGCGGGGCTACGAGGCCGCTGTGTACGGTGAACTTGTCCATGTTCTCTTTCCTTGCTTCTTCAGCCCAGCTTGCGGATATCGACGAAATGGCCTTCGATGGCTGCGGCCGCTGCCATCGCCGGGCTCACCAGGTGGGTGCGCCCGCCCGCGCCCTGGCGGCCTTCGAAGTTGCGGTTCGAAGTCGACGCGCAACGCTCGCCCGCCTCGAGGCGGTCGGCATTCATCGCCAGGCACATCGAGCAGCCCGGCTCGCGCCATTCAAAACCGGCGGCCTTGAAGATCTTGTCCAGGCCTTCGCGCTCGGCCTGTTCCTTGACCAGGCCCGAGCCCGGCACCACCATCGCCAGCTTCACGTTGCCGGCAACCTTGCGGCCCAGCTTCTGCACCACCCACGCGGCGGCGCGCATGTCTTCGATGCGGCTGTTGGTGCACGAACCGATGAAGACCTTGTCGATATTGATGCTCTCGACCGGCACGTTGGGCTGCAGGCCCATGTATTCGAGCGCGCGCTCCATCGCGTTGCGCTTGTTCGGGTCCTTTTCCTTCTCTGGGTCCGGCACGCGGTCTTCGATGCTGATCACCATTTCCGGCGAGGTACCCCAGGTCACCTGCGGACGGACATCCTCGGCGCGCAGCTCGACCACCTGGTCGAACTTCGCCCCGGCATCCGAATGCAGCGTGCGCCAGTAGGCCACGGCCTGCTCCCACTCCACGCCCTGCGGCGCGTAGGGGCGGCCCTTCACGTATTCGAGCGTGACGTCGTCCACCGCCACCAGGCCGGCGCGCGCGCCGGCCTCGATGGCCATGTTGCAGACCGTCATGCGGCCTTCCATGGTCAGGTCGCGGATGGCCGAGCCGGCGAACTCGATGGTGTAGCCGGTGCCGCCCGCGGTGCCGATCTTGCCGATCACGGCCAGCACGATGTCCTTGGCGGTGCAGCCGCGCGGCAGCTTGCCTTCCACCTTGACCAGCATGTTCTTGGCCTTCTTGCCCAGCAGCGTCTGCGTGGCCAGCACGTGCTCCACTTCCGACGTGCCGATGCCATGCGCCAGCGCGCCAAACGCGCCATGCGTGCTGGTATGCGAGTCGCCGCACACCACCGTCATGCCCGGCAGCGTCGCGCCCTGCTCCGGCCCGATCACGTGCACGATGCCCTGGCGGTGGTCGTTCATCTTGAACTGGGTGATGCCGTAGCTGTCGCAGTTGGCATCCAGCGTATCGACCTGCAGCTTCGATACCGGATCGGCAATGCCCTGGCTGCGGTCGGTGGTCGGCACGTTGTGGTCCGACACGGCCAGGTTGGCGCTGATGCGCCATACCGGACGCTCCGCCAGCTTCAGCCCCTCGAACGCCTGCGGGCTGGTCACTTCATGCAGCAGGTGGCGGTCGATATAGAGCAGCGTGGTGCCGTCTTCCTCGACGTGGACGGTATGGTCATCCCAGAGTTTGTCGTAGAGCGTCTTGGCCATGATGCGATGGCGGGCCGGAAGACCGATCCTTTGCAGGAGTGGTCCGCGGTGACCGCGCGGTAGTTTGCAGGGATTTTATTCGCTTCGGTCGCGGTGGCGAGCGGGTGGCGATAGCGATAATCGCGCCGGAAGCCGCCTGAAGCGAGCGTTACTTCAAGCGTTGCCGCAATGCTTGACTTGGCAATTGATTATGCCACAGGGGGTATGGCACTCAGCCCCCTGCCCGGCCCGGGCAGCGGCTGCAATGTAATGTGATTGGCGAAAGGGGGATTTCGCGGATGGCGAAAAGGAAAAGGCCGCGGCCCGCCAGGCGGGGCCGCGGCCTGTTGGGCTCAGCCGCCCAGGTAGGCGGCCTTGATCCGGTCGTTGGCCAGCAGGTTGGCGCCGGTATCAGCCAGCACCACCTTGCCGGTTTCGAGCACATAGCCGCGGTCCGCGACCTGCAGCGCCTTGTTGGCGTTCTGCTCGACCAGGAACACAGTGACGCCTTCGTCACGAATGGTGCGGATGATGTCGAAGATCTGCGCGATGATCAGCGGCGCCAGACCGAGCGTGGGCTCGTCCAGCAGCAGCAGGCGCGGCCGGCTCATCAGCGCGCGGCCGATCGCCAGCATCTGCTGCTCGCCGCCCGACATGGTGCCGGCGCGCTGGCTGGCGCGCTGGTTCAGGCGCGGGAACAGCTTGAAGACGTGCTCGATGCCCGCCTCGATCTCGTCTCGCCTGGCGAAGAACGCGCCCATCTTCAGGTTCTCCAGCACCGTCAGGCTCGGGAACACGCGCCGGCCCTCGGGCGAGATCGCGAGCCCCAAGCGCATGATCTCGTGCGTGGACCGGTTGGTGATGTCCTGCCCTTCGAACGTCACGCGTCCGCTGGACGCGCGCGGCGTGCCGCACACGGTCATCATCAGCGTCGTCTTGCCGGCGCCGTTGCTGCCGATCAGGGTGACGATCTCCCCCTTGTTGACTTCGATCGATACGCCCGACAGCGCCTCGACGGCGCCGTAGTGGGTATGGACCTGTTCCAGCTTCAGCATCAGTCCTCTCCCAGGTAGGCCTTGATCACGCGCGGGTCGTTGCGCACTTGCTCGGGCTTGCCAATCACGATCGGCTTGCCGTGCTCCATCACCAGGATGCGGTCGGACACGCCCATCACCAGGCTCATGTCGTGCTCGATCAGCAGCACCGAGATGCCGAACTCGCGCCGCAGCTGGTCGATCAGCTGCTGCAGCTCGATCTTCTCCTGCGGGTTCAGGCCGGCCGCCGGCTCGTCCAGCATCAACAGGCGCGGCTTGGTGATCATGCAGCGCGCAATCTCCAGCCGGCGCTGGTGGCCGTACGACAGCGTGCCCGCCTCGCGGTTGGCCACCGAGGTCAGCCCCATGCGTTCGAGCCAGACCGCGGCGCGCTCCAGCGCCTCGCGCTCGGCGCGGCGGTAGGCCGGCGTAGCGAACAAGCCGCGCAGGATGCCCGCCTGCACCTGGCGGTGCTGCGCCACCAGCAGGTTTTCCACCACCGTCAGCGACTTGAACAGGCGGATGTTCTGGAAGGTCCGCACCAGGCCCTTGCGCGCCACCTGGTGGCTGGGCAGGCCGGCGATGGCGTGGCCGTCCAGCGTGACCTCGCCCGCGGTGGGCTTGTAGAAGCCGCCCACGCAGTTGAACACCGTGGTCTTGCCGGCGCCATTGGGGCCGATGATGGCGAAGACCTCGTCGCTGCGCACATTGAAATCAATACCGTCCACGGCCAGCAAGCCGCCGAAGCGCATCTGCAGGCCGGAGACTTTCAGCAAATCCGCGCTCATTTCGGCAACTCCACGTGGGGACGGCTCGCGGGCAGCAGGCCCTGCGGACGCCACATCATCATCAGCACCATCACCAGGCCGAAGATCAGCATGCGATATTCGGCAAAACCGCGCGCCACCTCGGGCAGCACCGTCAGCAGGATCGCCGCCAGGATCACGCCCAGCTGCGAACCCATGCCGCCCAGCACCACCACGGCGAGGATCAGCGCCGACTCGATGAAGGTGAACGATTCCGGATTGACCAGGCCCTGGCGCGCCGCGAAGAAAGCGCCGCCGATGCCGGCGAACGAAGCCCCCAGCGTGAACGCCGACAGCTTGATGCGGGTCGGGTTCAGGCCCAGCGAGCGGCACGCGATCTCGTCGTCGCGCAGCGCTTCCCAGGCGCGGCCCATCGGCATGCGGATCAGGCGGCTGGTGACGAACAGCGTGAAGCCCACCAGCAGCAGCGCCAGCAGGTACAGGAAGATCACCATGTGCTGGCCGCTGTAGTCCCAGCCCAGCAGGTCATGAAAGGTCTTGGCGCCCTCCACGCTCGCGCTGCGCGCCATCTCGATGCCGAACACGGTCGGCTTCGGGATGCCGGACACGCCATCCGGGCCGCCGGTCAGGCTGGTCAGGTTATTGGCCAGCAGGCGGATGATCTCGCCGAAGCCAAGTGTCACGATGGCCAGGTAGTCGCCGCGCAAACGCAGCACCGGGAACCCCAGCAGGAAGCCGAAGGTGGCCGACATCGCGGCGGCGATCGGCAGGCATTCCCAGAAGCCCAGCCCGAAATACTGGTTGAGCAGCGCGTAGGTGTAGCCGCCGATGGCGTAGAAGCCGACATAGCCCAGGTCGAGCAGGCCGGCATAGCCCACCACGATATTCAGGCCCAGGCCCAGGATCACGTAGATCAGCGCCAGCGTGGCCACGTCGACCGCGCCGCGCGAGCCGAAGAACGGCCACACCAGCCCGACCGCCAGCAGCACCCATACCGCCACGCGCTGCTGCCGGGCGCCCAGCTGCGGCACCGCCGGCAGGCGCACCGCGCTGCCGGCGCGCGACAGCAGCGGCTTGAACAGCTGGAACAGGAAGACCGCCGCCACGGCGATCCACACCGGCCGCCAGTGCGGCTCCAGCACGACCTTGTAGCCTTCCAGCTTGAGCTGCAGGCCCAGGATGGGAATGGTCAGGATGGCCGTCATCACGGCGGCCGTGATCGCATTCTTGAGCGATTGTCCCGGTGCGGCGCCGCGTGCGGCGGCCTTGCCCGCGGGCATCGCGGAAACGTTGTTAGTCATGTCTCGTCCTCCCTCAGACCTTTTCGACGTCAGGCTTGCCCAGCAGCCCGGTCGGACGGAACAGCAGCACCAGCACCAGCAGGCTGAACGCCACCACGTCCTTGTACTCGGCCGGCATATAGCCCGAGGCGAAGGTCTCCGCCAGGCCCAGCAGCACGCCGCCGAGCATCGCGCCCGGGATGCTGCCGATGCCGCCCAGCACCGCCGCGGTAAAGGCCTTGATGCCGGCGATAAAGCCGATAAAGGGATTGAGCTTGCCGATGGTCAGCCCGATCAGCACGCCGCCCACCGCCGCCAGCATCGCACCCAGCACGAAGGTGAACGAGATCACCTTGTTGGTGTCGATGCCGAGCAGGTTGGCCATGCGCATGTCTTCGGCGCAGGCACGGCAGGCACGGCCCATGCGCGAACGGCCGATAAACAGCGTCAGCGCGATCATCAGCACCAGCGTCACGCCCACGATCAGCAGGCGCGAGTACGGCACCGTCACGGTGAAGTCGCTGCCCATCTGGAACTCGATGGCGCCCGAGATCAGCACCGGCACCGACACGTCGCGCGCGCCCTGCCCGATCTGGACATAGTTCTGCAGGAAGATCGACATGCCGATGGCCGAGATCAGCGGCACCAGCCGCGGTCCGCCGCGCAAGGGCCGGTATGCCACCCGCTCCACCGCATAGCCGTACACCCCGGTGACCAGCACCGAGACCAGCAAGGCGGCGCCCAGCACCAGCGGCAGGGGGTAGCCTGCCTGGGCGCCGATCGCGGTGAGCGTGACCAGGCCGACATAGGCACCGATCATATAAATCTCGCCGTGCGCGAAATTGATCATGCCGATGATGCCGTAGACCATTGTGTAGCCGATGGCGATCAGCGCATAGATCGCACCCAGCGTCAGGCCGTTGACCAGCTGCTGGGTGAACTGTGGAAGGAATTCATTCATTGGGGAAGCCTCAGGAACTTGAAGCCCGATACCAGAACGCCCCGCCCGGGGTCCGGGCGGGGCGTGTGCGTGGAAAAGCGCCGGCTTAGTTGGCGGCCGTCTTGCTGGCGTCCTTGTGCCAGGTGTAGACCACGAACTTGAAGGACTTCAGGTCGCCCTTGTCGTCGTACTCGACCTTGCCGATCGGGGTGGTGAAGGCGTTCTTGTGCATGTACGCCGCGACCTTGGTCGGGTCGGTGCTCTTGGCGCCGGCAATGGCGTCGCCGATGATCTTGACGGCGGCATAAGCCGGCATCTGGAACGGACCGTTGGCGTCACGCTTCTTGTCGGCAAAGGCCTTCACCAGCGCGGCGTTGGCCGGGTCGGCCGAGAAGTCTGCCGGCAGCGTCACCAGCATGCCTTCCGAGGACGGGCCGGCGATCGCCGTCACGTCCTTGTTGCCCACGCCCTCGGGGCCCATGAACGCGGCCTTCACGCCCTGCTCGCGCGCCTGGCGCAGCAGCAGGCCCATTTCCGGGTGGTAGCCGCCGAAGTAGACGAAGTCCACGCCCTGCGACTTGAGCTTGGTGATGACGGCGGAGTAGTCCGAATCGCCGGCGTTGATGCCTTCGAACACGGCGACCGGGATCTTGGCGGCTTCCAGGTCCTTCTTCACCGAGCTGGCGATGCCCTGGCCGTACGACTGCTTGTCGTGCAGCACCGCGACCTTCTTCGGCTTGACCTTGCCGATGATGTACTGGGCGGCGGCCGGGCCCTGCTGGTCGTCGCGGCCGATGGTGCGGAAGATGTACTTGCGCTTCTTGGTCTCGGTCAGCTGCGGCGCGGTGGCCGACGGCGTGACCATGACGATGCCTTCGTTCTCGTAGATGTCCGAAGCCGGGATGGTCGAGCCCGAGCACACATGGCCGATCACGTACTTGATGTTCTGGCTGACGATCTTGTTGGCAACTGCCACCGCCTGCTTCGGCTCGCAGGCGTCGTCCATCATCACCACTTCGAACTTGTTGCCGCCGGCGCCGCCATTGGCATTGAGTTGTTCGATCGCGGTCAGCGCACCGGCCTTGACCATGTCACCATACTGCGCCACCGAGCCGCTCATCGGGCCGGCAATGGCGATCTTCACGGTTTCGGCGTTGGCAGCGGCGCCAAGGGTGGCCAGCACGGCGGCCAGCGAGATGGACGTAAGACGGGACAGCGTCATCAGGAGCTCCTCGATTTATGTTTGGGTCAACCGGGCAGAAACGGTGTGACCTGCGCAATCGAACAACACCCGCGGACTACGAATAAAGACGCCCGAGACGCGGAAGACGGGCCTGCAAGGGAGAGACAGCTTATGCGGGGCCCGGCATGTGTCAGTCCCGTGAGGTAGGGGGACCAAGGTTCGGAAAGACAACGTTTGATGCGTTCTCTATTGCGCAAGCGATTCGCCTGCCCCGCTTGCCGCACCGCATGCCGGAAGGGTGGCCCGGCTGCCGTCGGCAAAGCAGCCCGCATTATAGGGTCAAATTTCCTGCCGCAGGCGAAAATCGCACAACAAATGCGGAACTGAATTGACAGACTGAGACACAATTCTCCGCAAATTGCCGTTCTCACCACTTATCCGGCAATTTCCTGCTCCCTGCCCTGCTGCGACGCACAAGGCGCTCCGGCCCAGAAACACAAACGCCCCGGCGGGCCGGGGCGTTTGTGATTGCTGCATCGCGCAGCCGGATGAAAAGCCAGCGATCAGCGCTTGGCAACGTCCGGCACGTCGCGGGTAGCTGCGCCAACGAACAGCTGACGCGGACGACCGATCTTGTATTCCGGATCGGTAATCATCTCTTCCCACTGCGAGATCCAGCCCGGGGTGCGGGCCAGCGCGAAGATGCAGGTGAACAGCGAGGTCGGGATGCCCAGCGCGCGCTGGACGATGCCCGAGTAGAAGTCCACGTTCGGGTACAGCTTGCGGCTGACGAAGTACTCGTCTTCCAGCGCGATCTTTTCCAGCTCCATGGCCAGCTTGAACAGCGGGTCGTTGTGCAGGCCCAGCTCTTCCAGCACTTCGTGGCAGGTTTCGCGCATCAGCTTGGCGCGCGGATCGTAGTTCTTGTACACGCGGTGGCCAAAGCCCATCAGGCGCACGCCCGAGTTCTTGTCCTTGACCTGCTTGATGAACTCGTTGATGTTGTCGACGCTGCCGATTTCTTCCAGCATCTTCAGCGCGGCTTCGTTGGCGCCGCCGTGGGCCGGGCCCCACAGGCAGGCCACGCCGGCGGCGATGGCTGCGAACGGGTTGGTGCCCGACGAACCGGCCAGGCGCACGGTCGAGGTCGACGCGTTCTGCTCGTGGTCGGCGTGCAGGATGAAGATGCGGTCCAGCGCGCGCTCCAGCACCGGGTTCACGGTGTACGGGGCGCACGGCGTGCCGAACATCATGCGCATGAAGTTGCCCGAGTAGGACAGGTCGTTCTGCGGGTAGATGTACGGCTGGCCGATGTTGTACTTGTACGCCATGGCGACCAGGGTCGGCATCTTGGCGATCAGGCGGATGGCCGAGATCTCGCGCTGGTGCGGATCATCGATGTCCATCGCGTCGTGGTAGAACGCGCTCATGGCACCGACCATGCCGGTCAGCACGGCCATCGGGTGCGCGTCGCGGCGGAAGCCGCGCATGAAGAACTGCATCTGCTCGTGAACCATGGTGTGGTTCATCACGTGGCCGACGAATTCTTCCTTCTGCTTGGCGTTGGGCAGCTCGCCCTTGAGCAGCAGGTAGCAGGTTTCGAGGTGGTCGCACTTCTGCGCGAGCTGCTCGATCGGGTAGCCGCGGTACAGCAGTTCGCCCTTGTCACCGTCGATATAGGTGATCTTGGAATTGCACGAAGCCGTCGACATGAAACCGGGGTCGTAAGTGAACTTACCGGTCTGTCCGTACAGCTTGCGAATGTCGATTACGTCCGGGCCAACGGTACCCGTGTAGATCGGCAGCTCAACGCTGGGGGAACCATCGGAGAACGATAGCGTGGCTTTCACATCGGACGGCGTCATGTCGGATCCTTCAAATGCTGTGAATAATAATGTTGACCAAAACTCAGACCGTACGCAGCAGGGCGATCACTCGCTGCATCGGGGGCGTGTCGAGCTCACCGTCCAGTTCCTTGCGCGCAAGGAGCAGGTCCATCAACTCGTTGTCGCTGAGTTCGAACAGCACGCTCAGCGAAGCCACGTCCTCGTCGGACAGGCTCTCCTCGTAACGGTTGAAAAAACGTTCGACGATGATGTCGTTCTCCAGCAGGCCGCGGCGGGCGCGCCAGCGCAGACGTGCGCGCTTGTGCGGGTCGGCCTGATGGGAGAAGGTGGTGGCAGGACTCTCAGTCATGGCTTCCTACTTTCGGCGCGCCAGCCAGATATAGCCGCTCTGGCTGACGCGCCGCTTACTACTGCAGACAGCCGCAGGCTCAGACCGCGCGGCGGACCATCAGCTCCTTGATCTTGCCGATGGCCTTGGTCGGGTTCAGACCCTTCGGGCACACATCGACGCAGTTCATGATGCTGTGGCACCGGAACAGGCGGTACGGGTCGTTCAGGTTGTCCAGGCGCTCGTTGGTGGCCTGGTCGCGGCTGTCCGCAATAAAGCGGTAAGCCTGCAGCAGGCCGGCCGGGCCGACGAACTTGTCCGGGTTCCACCAGAACGACGGGCACGACGTCGAGCAGCTGGCGCAGAGAATGCACTCGTACAGGCCATCCAGCTCGTCGCGCTCTTCCGGCGACTGCAGGCGCTCTTTCTCGGGCGGCGGCTCGTCGTTGATCAGGAACGGCTTGATCGAGTTGTACTGCTTGAAGAAGTTCGTCATGTCGACGATCAGGTCGCGCACCACCGGCAGGCCGGGCAGCGGACGCAGCACGATGCGGTCCGGCAGCTCGCGCATATTGGTCAGGCAGGCCAGGCCGTTCTTGCCGTTGATGTTCATCGCGTCCGAGCCGCACACGCCTTCGCGGCACGAACGGCGGAACGAGATGGTCTCGTCCAGCTTCTTCAGCTTGACCAGCGCGTCCAGCAGCATGCGCTCGTGACCGTCCAGCTCGACCTCGTAGGTCTGCATGCGCGGTGCCGCATCCTTGTCCGGATCGTAGCGGTAGACTTCGAAAATACGCTTCATTTCTGTGGGTCCTGTTGTCTCTACGATGCGGTGCTCAGAAGGTACGGGCCTTCGGCGGCACGCTTTCCACCGTCAGCGGTTCCATCTTCACCGGCTTGTAGTCGAGGCGGTTGCCTTCGCTGTAGAACAGCGTGTGCTTGAGCCAGTTCTGGTCGTCGCGGTTCGGGAAGTCGCTGTGCGCGTGGGCACCGCGCGATTCCTTGCGGGCGGCCGCCGAGATCATGGTGGCCTTGGCCACTTCCACCAGGTTGGCCACTTCCAGGGCTTCCACCAGCGCGGTGTTGAAGACCTTGGACTTGTCCTTCAGGTGGATGTTGTCGGCACGCTCGGATACTTCCAGGATGCGCTCGACGCCTTCGTCCATCAGCTTCTGGGTACGGAACACGCCGGCATGCGACTGCATGTTCTTGCGGATGTCGTTGGCGACGTCCTGCGTGTACTCGCCCGAGGACGACGACTGCAGCTTGGCCAGGCGCGACAGCGCGAGGTCGGCGGCGTCGGCCGGCAGCGGCTTGTGCTCTTTCTGCTTCAGGTTCTGGGCGATGATGTGATTGCCGGCGGCGCGGCCGAACACCACCAGGTCCAGCAGCGAGTTGGTGCCCAGGCGGTTGGCGCCGTGCACCGACACGCACGAGCATTCGCCGATCGCGTAGAAGCCGTTGAGCACTTCGTTCGGGTTGCCGTTCTTCGGCACCACGACCTGGCCGTGGTAGTTGGTCGGAATGCCACCCATCTGGTAGTGGATGGTCGGGACCACCGGGATCGGTTCCTTGATCGCGTCGACGTTGGCGAACTTCATGCCGATTTCGCGGATCGACGGCAGGCGCTTCATGATGGTCTCGGCGCCGACGTGGGTCAGGTCGAGCAGCACGTAGTCGCCGTTCGGGCCGCAGCCGCGGCCTTCCTTGATTTCCTGGTCCATCGAGCGCGAGACGAAGTCACGCGGCGCCAGGTCCTTCAGCGTCGGGGCATAGCGCTCCATGAAGCGCTCGCCGTCCTTGTTGCGCAGGATACCGCCTTCGCCGCGCACGCCTTCGGTGATCAGCACGCCCGCGCCGGCCACGCCGGTCGGGTGGAACTGCCAGAATTCCATGTCTTCCAGCGGCACGCCTGCGCGCGCTGCCATGCCCAGGCCGTCACCGGTGTTGATGAAGGCGTTGGTGGAAGCTGCATAGATACGGCCGGCACCGCCGGTCGCGAACAGCGTGGTCTTGGCCTCGAGGATGTAGACCTCGCCGGTCTCCATTTCCAGCGCGGTCACGCCCAGCACGTCGCCGTCCTGGTCACGGATCAGGTCCAGCGCCATCCACTCGACGAAGAAGTGGGTCTTGGCGCGCACGTTGCGCTGGTACAGCGTGTGCAGCAGCGCGTGGCCGGTACGGTCAGCCGCGGCGCAGGCGCGCTGCACCGGCTTTTCACCGTAGTTGGCGGTGTGGCCGCCGAACGGACGCTGGTAGATGGTGCCGTCGGGGTTGCGGTCGAACGGCATGCCGAAGTGTTCGAGCTCGTACACGACCTTCGGGGCTTCACGGCACATGAACTCGATCGCGTCCTGGTCACCCAGCCAGTCCGAGCCCTTGATGGTGTCGTAGAAGTGGTAGTGCCAGTTGTCTTCGCTCATGTTCCCCAGCGAAGCGCCGATGCCGCCCTGTGCCGCCACCGTGTGCGAGCGCGTCGGGAACACCTTGGACAGCACGGCCACGTTCAGGCCGGCTTCCGCGAGCTGGAGGGATGCGCGCATCCCGGCGCCGCCAGCACCGACGATGACCACGTCGAAACGGCGACGCGGCAATCCAGTCTTGACTGCGACCATTTATTACACCCTCCAGAGAATCTGAGCAGCGTAGCCCGCGCAACCGACGAGCCACAGAATCGTAAGAACTTGCAGCACGAGGCGAACCGCCATCGGACGCACATAGTCCATCCAGATGTCGCGCACGCCGATCCAGGCGTGATACAGCAGCGACAGGATGGTCAGGAACGTGATGATCTTCATCCACTGGTTGGAGAAGAGCCCTGCCCACGCTTCATACGAAGCGCCGTTCGACAGCAGGAAGGCAATGGCCAGGACCACGGTGAAGACCACCATGATCACGGCCGTGACGCGCTGCGCCAGCCAGTCTTTCAGGCCGTAGTGCGCACCGACGACAAGACGCTTGGGACCGATATTATTGTTTGCCACCTTGATTCTCCTCAGAACAGGCCGAACAGCTTCAGGCCGAAAATCAGGGTAAGCAGCAGGCTCACAACCAGCACGCCGATGGCAGACTTGGCCGAGGCCGGCTTGGAAACGCCGACGTGCACATCCAGCAGCAGGAAACGGATACCCGCGCAGAAGTGATGCAGATAACCCCAGATCAGGACCAGCAGAACCAGCTTGACGAAGCCACCGGACAGAAGCGCCGAGAACTTTGCGAAGCTCAGTTCCGAAGTTATGCTCTGCTCAAACAGATACAGGACGAAGGGAAGAAGGAGGAACATCAGTGCACCGCTCACGCGATGCAGGATGGATACCTTGCCGGCCCAGGGCAACCGGTAGCGCGCAATCTGCGCGATACCGATATTCCGGTACTCCGGCCTGGCTTGTTTGACGGCTTCAGCCATGCGAGACCCCATTTGCGGTAAACAAAAAACGAAACTGCCACTGCCCTGCATGCAACGGGATGCATTAGGGCAAATCCATGAGATTTTAGCGCCTTTGTTGCGCGCTGCACCAATAATTTTCAGCTATCAGGCACCAACAGGTGCCGCCCGACAATCGCACACTAATCACATCCGGCGGGCAATCCAGCGCAACATTAGCCGCGCCGCGCAACAGCCCGCACCGTCATGACGAAAGCCACAATAATCAACGCCAGCGGGCGCATCATGCCATGCGCCGGCGTCAGCTCAGGTCGTTCTGGTAATAGTGCCGCGTAGTCACGTACAGCCCGCGGCGCACTTCGACGGGGCGGTCGCCATAGGTGTACGACACCCGCTCGACTGACAGCAGCGGCGAGCCTACCGGGACAGCCAGCAACTCGGCCGCGGTTTCATCGGCAGGCACGGCGCGGATCTTCTCCGAGGCGCGGATCATGCGCGTACCGAACTCGGCCTCGAACAATGCATACATGGGGCCCTTCCACTCGGTCAGCTTTTCAGCGGTGAGGCCCTTGAAGTTGGCGCCGAGCAGCCAGATTTCATCCAGCACGGTCGACTCGCCCGAGAAATTCAGCACGCGGCGGATCTGCACCACGCTGTCGCCGGTGCGGATGTCGAGCAGCCGGGCAATTTCGGCGGGGGCGCGCAGGCGCTTGCATTCCAGCACGCGGCTGGCGCCATAATGGGGTTCGCCTTCGTCCGGGACGAGGCGCAGGAAGCGGAACTTGACCACGTCTTCATGGTGCGTGGTCACGAAAGTGCCCTTGCCCTGCCGGCGCGCCACCAGGTTCTCGGCGGCGAGTTCATCGATGGCCTTGCGCACCGTGCCCTGGCTGACCTTGTAGCGTGAGGCCAGCTCCATTTCGCTGGGGATCATCTCGCCGGGCTTCCATTCGCCGGATTGCAGGCTGCGCGTGATCAGCGCCTTGATCTGCTGGTAGAGCGGGCTGAAGGTGGGCGATGGCACGGACTGCAGACCAGAGGCGGGGCCAGATGGCGGGGCCACCTGCGGCACAGGCGCGGGCGGCGAAGAAGGCGGCTGCGCCCCGGCGCCAGGCGTGGCGGCGCCAGATTCCGGCGCGCCGGGTGCGGCTGCGCCAGTCAGGGACGTAGGCAGGGAGGACATAGCGGGATTTCACCACAAAAGGGCAAGATACGTCCAGCCTTACGTTAATTGTCTTATGTCTTATATAAGACATATGAATTGACATCACGGGAGGCCCGGCCTACACTCGCGCTGGTCCACGCCCGCGATGGCCCTCCCAGGCCCGCCAGCAGCAGCCAGGATACCGGAATGTATCGGCCCGGCAGATTCCCGGCAGCGCTCCGGTCTGGAAATGGCGCCACGCTTCGCAGTAGACTAACGCTTTGTTGCATCACCATGACCCGTTGTGGCTCTCCCTCACCGGTTCCGCCCCGTGGCCCCGCCACCTGGTTCCGGCGGACGGCCGCTCCCCGCTGTGGCGACAACCAGCACCCGGTGACCCGCCGCGCCCCTTGTTTCGGCAACGGCATGCCACCGACCGGCTTCCCCCTTCTATCGTTTGGAGATTTACTCATGGCTAAAGCCCCAATGCGCGTCGCAGTGACCGGCGCCGCTGGCCAGATCGGCTACTCCCTGCTGTTCCGCATCGCCAATGGCGACATGCTGGGCAAAGACCAGCCGGTCATCCTCCAACTGCTCGACCTCCCGCAAGCCCAGCAAGCCGTCAAGGGCGTGGTGATGGAGCTGGAAGACTGCGCGTTCCCGCTGCTGGCCGGCGTGGTCATCACCGATGACCCCAAGGTTGCCTTCAAGGACGCCGACGTGGCCCTGCTGGTTGGCGCCCGTCCGCGCAGCAAGGGCATGGAGCGCAAGGACCTGCTCGAAGCCAACGCCCAGATCTTCACGGTGCAGGGCAAGGCGCTGGACGAAGTCGCCAGCCGCAATGTCAAGGTGCTGGTGGTCGGCAACCCGGCCAACACCAACGCCTACATCGCCATGAAGTCGGCACCGAACCTGCCGCGCGAGAACTTCACCGCGATGCTGCGCCTGGACCACAACCGTGCCCTGTCGCAAATCGCCGCCAAGACCGGCAAGCCGGTGTCGTCGATCGAGAAGCTGTTCGTGTGGGGCAACCACAGCCCGACCATGTACGCCGACTACCGCTACGCCACCGTCGACGGCAAGAGCGTCAAGGACCTGATCAACGACCCGGTGTGGAACAACGACGTGTTCCTGCCGACCGTCGGCAAGCGCGGCGCCGCCATCATCGAAGCGCGTGGCCTGTCGTCGGCCGCCTCGGCTGCCAACGCCGCCATCGACCACGTGCGCGACTGGGTGCTGGGCACCAACGGCAAGGTCGTCACCATGGGCATCCCGTCGAACGGTGAATACGGCATCCCGGCCGACACCATGTTCGGCTACCCGGTGACCACCGCCAACGGCAAGTACGAGATCGTCAAGGGTCTGGAGATCGACGCCTACAGCCAGGAAAAGATCAACATCACCCTGAACGAACTGGAAGAAGAAAAGGCCGGCGTGCAGCACCTGCTGGGCTGATCCTCCGATCGCTCGAGGAAAGACCGGGGTTCCGCAACGATTCACGAATCAGCGCGGACCCCGGTTTTTTCATATCCAGGGGCTACCATGGCCCCTGCTCCCCCCATCAACCCAAACCGATCCGAATCAACGTGCATCCTTCCGAGGTCTTGTTCCAGGGCGAAGCCATCCCGGTCCAGTTGCCGGTGTGTGACCACTACGCGGGCAGCGAAAAGCTGATGCGCAAATCGCTTGCCCTGCAACAAGAGCTTGGTCCCGTCTTCGACGTCACCTTCGACTGCGAGGACGGCGCCGCCGTCGGCCATGAGCGCGAGCATGCAGAGCTGTGCGCGCAGCTGGTCAACAGCCCGCTCAATGCCCACAACCGCGTCGGCGTGCGCATCCATGACCCGGCCCACCCGAGCTGGCGCGAGGACGTCGACGTGCTGGTGCGCGCCGCCGGCGCGCGCCTGGCCTATGTGGTGGTGCCCAAGGTCACCGACGTGGTCGAGGTCGCGCGCGTGACCGATCACGTCAACCAGGTGGCGCGCAATGCCGGCATCGCGCGGCATATCCCGATCCATGTGCTGGTCGAGACCCACGCCGCGCTGGAACAGGCCTTCGATATTGCCGCGCTGGTGCAGGTGGAATGCCTGAGCTTCGGCCTGATGGACTTTGTCTCGGCCCACCACGGCGCCATCCCCGGCGGGGCCATGCGCTCGCCGCAGCAGTTCGAACACCCGCTGATCCGGCGCGCCATGCTGGAGATCTCCGCCGCCTGCCACCGCCACGGCAAGGTGCCGTCGCACAACGTCAGCACCGACGTGCAGGCGCCGCAGCGCGCCGGCGACGATGCGCTGCGCGCGCGCAGCGAGTTCGGCTACCTGCGCAAGTGGAGCATCCATCCGGGCCAGATCGCACCGATCGTGGCGGCGTTCCGCCCCGGTGCCGAAGAAATCGGCGCGGCCAGCCAGATCCTGCTGGCGGCGCATGAGAACAACTGGGCCCCGATCCGCCACGAGGGCCAGCTGCACGACCGCGCCAGCTACCGCTACTACTGGTCGCTGCTGCAGCGCGCGCAGGCCACCGGCACGCCGCTGCCGGCCAACGTGGAAGCGCTGTTCTTCGCCTGAAGCCGATACCCATACCAAAAAACAAACAGGGCAGCGCCCAAGGAGACATGGATGTCCGCCTCGAAGTTCGCCGCACCCGCCGCCACGGCCAGCGAGCCGGCCGCACCCCGGGTCAAGAAATCCGTCGCCCTGTCGGGCGTGACCGTCGGCAATACCGCGCTGTGCACCGTCGGCCGCACCGGCAACGACCTGCACTACCGCGGCTACGACATCCTCGATATCGCCGAGACCTGCGAGTTCGAGGAAATCGCCCACCTGCTGGTGCACGGCAAGCTGCCGACCAGATCCGAACTGGCCGCCTACAAGGCCAAGCTCAAGAGCCTGCGCGGCCTGCCCGCCAATGTGAAGGCCGCGCTCGAATGGGTGCCCGCCAGCGCCCACCCGATGGACGTGATGCGCACCGGCGTGTCGGTGCTGGGCACCGTGCTGCCGGA
>NZ_JBYSYA010000043.1:0-26381 GCF_058782785.1 Cupriavidus sp. FW306-01-F10A | reverse complement strand
GCATCATGATGCGCGCAGGTCACGTGTCACCTATGTCTCCGAACACCTGTTACCCATGTCCCCGGTCTGTACACCGCGAGCGGGAGAGGGGCCGGGGGAGGGGGCCGGTGCTGGCAGTACCTCATTACCTCCCAATCCCTGGCATGCATCCACAGATGCCAGTCACATAACTTCACTTCCTCCTGACAGCCTGACAAGGTTCCAGCCCCACTGCGGCGGTACAACCCTCTCTGTGCAAAACACGCAGGAGAGTTGTGGTGCGCTGGTTCGTGGTGGCTTTCGTCGCGGGATGCTGGACGCTGCAGCAGCAGTCAACATTGCCGCCGCAGGATGGCCTGCACCTCGGTGCTGTGGCGCTGGCATTGGTGGCTCTCGGCATTGCCTTGTGGGGCAGGCGCCTGCATGTCGTGCTGCATGGCCTGGCGCTTGCCGGGCTGGCGTTCGGCGCCGCCTTCTGCTGGGCGGCCTGGCGGGCCGAACTGCGCATGCGCGACTGGCTGCCGGCTGCGCTGGAGGCACGCGATCTCGACGTGCGCGGCGTGGTGTCGGGGCTGCCGGCGGATGCCGCCACCGGGACGCGTTTTGCTTTCACTGTTGAGCAGGGTGAAGCGGGCCAGCCTCTGCCTCGCCGCGTGATCCTCAACTGGCGCGGTGCGCCGCAGGACCTGCGTCCCGGGCAGCGCCTCGCGCTGACCCTGCGCCTGCGGCGTCCGCGCGGACTGGCCAATCCTTTCGGCTTCGACTATGCCTACTGGCTGCTGGCGCAAGACTACGGCGCCACCGGCTATGTGCGCAGTGCACGGGGCTCGTCCCAGGATGCATCACGAGAGCGGCTGGCGTGGCAGATAGAAGCCTGGCGCGCCGCCGTGCGCGCTCACCTGCGCGCGGCGCTGCCGGCCGATGCGCGCTTCGGCGCGGTGCTGATCGCGCTGGTCATCGGCGACCAGCGCGGCATCGATGCGGACGACTGGCAACTGTTCCGGCGCACCGGCGTCAGCCATCTGGTCGCGATCTCCGGGCTGCATATCACCATGATCGCCGGCATGGCGGCGTCGCTTGCCCGGCTGCTGTGGCGCCATTCGTTCGGACTCGGCCGCTGGCTGCGCCGGCCGTTACCGCTGCGGCTGCCGGCCCGGCAGGCCGCGCTGGTGGCGGCCGTGGCCAGTGCGCTGGCTTACGGCCTGCTGGCCGGCATGCAGATCCCGGCGCTGCGCACCGTGGCCATGCTCTGCGTGGCGGCCATTGCGGTGTGGGGTGCGCGTGCGCCGCCCGCCTCGGTGGTGCTGGCCTGGGCGGCGCTGGTGGCATTGCTGCTGGATCCGTGGGCGGTGATGTTGCCCGGCTTCTGGCTGTCCTTCGGCGCGGTGGCGGTGATCTTCTTCGCGGCCCGCGTCGGCCGCGATGCTTCGGCGCAAGGGCACTGGCAACGCCTGCGGTCCGCGCTCGCCGCCGCGGTGCGCACGCAGTGGGCCGTGACCATCGGGCTGGTGCCGCTGACGTTGCTGCTGTTCGGCCAGGTATCGGTGGTGTCGCCGTTGGCCAATGCGGTGGCGATCCCGCTCGTCAGCTTGCTGGTGACGCCGCTGGCACTGCTCGGCGCGGCCTTGCCGATGGCGCTGGCCGGGCCGGTGCTGGCGGTGGCCCACCAGGCCATGGTGGCGCTGGCCGCGGTGCTGGGCTGGCTTTCCGCGCTGCCATGGGCGATGTGGGAAGCGGCCAGCGCGGGGCCCCTGGCGCTGGTGCTGGCCGCGCTCGGGGTCGGGTTGCTGGTCGCGCCGGTCGCTTCCGCGCGCGTGCGCCTGCATGGCGGGCTGCTGATGCTGCCGATGCTGCTGGCGCGCGGCCCACCGGTTGCGCACGGCGAGTTCCGCGCCGTGATGCTGGACGTGGGGCAGGGCACGGCGGTGCTGGTGCGGACGCGCGCGCATGCGCTGCTGTATGACGCCGGGCCGGCCTATGGGTCGGGATCCAGCGCCGGTGCGCAGGTGGTGGTGCCATTGCTGCGGGGCGAGGGGATCGGCCGGCTCGACCACCTGATGGTCAGCCATGAAGACACCGATCATGCCGGCGGCGTGGCGGACGTCGCGGCGGCGGTGGCGGTGGCCGCGCGCAGCACCGGCGCGCCTGCCGGTCACGTCCTGCTTGGGTCGGCGGCCAATGACTGGCCGCCATGCGCGGCGGGCCAGCAATGGGAGTGGGACGGCGTGCGCTTTACCGTGCTGCATCCGCTCGCGGAGCAGGCGCAGCAGGCCGCCATTGCCAGCAATGCGCGCAGCTGCGTGCTGCGCGTGGATGCGGCGGCGCACAGCCTGCTCCTGACCGGCGATATCGGCGTGGCGCAGGAGCTTGCGTTGATCGACAGGTTGCCGGCCGAGGCGCTGCGTGCCGACGTGCTGGTGGTGGCCCACCATGGCAGCGGCACCTCGTCCGGCGCAGCCTGGCTGGAGGCGGTGCGCCCGTCGGCGGCGGTGTTCCAGCTGGGTTATGCCAACCGCTATCGCCACCCGAGCGGCGAGGTGTGGGAGCGCTACGGCCGCGCGGGCGTCCTGCGCTACCGGACCGATGAAACCGGCGCGGTGACCATGGACACTGCGCCCGGGGGCTTTGCCTTGTCGATGTTCCGGCAGGCGCAGCCGCGCTACTGGCGGGCGCGACCGCCGGCGCCGCGTTAGAACACTATCGAGTCAGCTGGCCTTGCGGCGGCGCGTGCGGGTGGCGGGCGGCGCGGGCGGGGCTGGCTCGGCCACGACGGGCCTGGCGCGGTTTCGTGCCGGCGGTACTGGCCGGGCCGGCTCGGCACCGGCGATGCGCCGTTCGCGCAGATGCGCCTTGGCGCGCTGCAGGCGCGGCGCGACGGTGTCGGCGCGCGCCAGCGCCACGCCTGCGGCCAGGACGTCGCCCAGCACCAGGTGGCTGATGCGCGAGGTCATCGGCGTGTAGACCTCGCTGTCTTCCTCGACGTCGGAGAACACGCAGACGTCGGCCAGCCGCGCCAGCGGCGAGCCGCTATGGGTGATCGCGAGCACGCTGGCGCCGCTGCTGCGCGCAAGCGTGGCAGCGGTCAGCATGTCCCAGGTGCGGCCGCTGTTGGAGACCAGCACGGCCACGTCGCCACGGGCGAGCAGCGCGGCCGACATGCTGAATACGTGCGGGTCGGAATACGCAACCGTCGGCATGCCCAGGCGGAAGAACTTGTGCTGGATGTCCAGCGCGACGATGCCGGAGTTGCCGCAGCCGTAGAACTCGATACGGCGCGCGCCGGCGAGCAGCTGGATGCCATGCTCGATCTGGTCGGCCGACAGCGCGTTGCGCACGCTCATCAGCGTGGCAATGGTGCGGTCGAAGACCTTGCCGGCGATGTCCGCGGGGCGGTCGTCGGCCGCGACATCCTGGTGCACGAAGGGTGTGCCGCCGCCGACGTTCTGCGCGAACTGCAGCTTGAATTCGCGGAAGCCGTCGTAGCCCAGCGCCGCGCAGAAGCGCGCGATGGTGGGCTGCGACACGCCGGCGCGCTCGGCCAGCTCGGGCATCGACAGCCGGATCACGGCGGCGCCATGCCGGGCGACATAGTCGGCCAGGCGGCGTTCAGAAGGGCGGAGCGTGTCGTAGACGGCTAGGATTCGGTCGCGCATGGCGGCAGGGAGGCAGTGTCTGGGGTTGCGGATATGTAGAGATTCTACATCGGATGGCGCCGCATCTTGCCCGAAATGGTGCATCGTCCGCCCTCGGGGTTTGCCATGATTTCGGGAATTTCTGCGCAATTGTGATGCATGAGCGGGTCGACGGGGTGCTCGCGCTCGGTATAATGGCGGTGATCTGTAGAAAATCTACAATCGATGGCGCGGTATTGCCGCGCCGCCACCAAGCCCACAAGGAACGTCTCCGCCATGCCTTCTGCCGTCCATGCCGAGCTTCTTGCCGTCACCGAGCGTATCGTTGCGCGCAGCCGCGCCAGCCGCGCCGCCTACCTTGCCCGCTGCGAGCGCGCCCAGGCTGAACTGGGGCCGCTGCGCGGCATGTCCTGCGCCAACCTGGCGCACGGCTTTGCCGCACTGCCGGCCAACGACAAGCTGAAGCTGCGCGTCGACCATGCTCCCAACCTGGGCATCGTCACCGCGTACAACGACATGCTGTCGGCGCACCAGCCGTACGAGCGCTACCCCGCCGTGATCCGCGAGGCCGCGCGCGCGGTGGGCGCGGTGGCGCAGGTGGCGGGCGGCGTGCCGGCGATGTGCGACGGCATCACGCAGGGCAACCCGGGCATGGAGCTGTCGCTGTTCTCGCGCGATGCGATTGCGATGGGCACCGCGGTGGCGCTGTCGCACAACACCTTTGATGCGGCGCTGATGCTGGGCGTGTGCGACAAGATCGTGCCCGGCCTGCTGATGGGCGCGCTGCAGTTCGGCCACCTGCCGATGGTGTTCGTGCCGGCGGGCCCGATGGCCAGCGGGCTGCCCAACAAGGAGAAGGCGCGCGTGCGCCAGCTCTACGCCACCGGCCAGGTCGGGCGCGACGCGCTGCTCGAAGCCGAATGCCAGGCCTACCACGGCGCCGGCACCTGCACCTTCTACGGCACCGCCAACAGCAACCAGTTCCTGATGGAAATCATGGGCCTGCACCTGCCGGGCGCGGCCTTCGTGCACCCGGACAGCGGCCTGCGCGATGCGCTGACCGCGGCGGCCGCGCAACGCGCGATCGCCCTGCGCGCGCGCGGCGACGAATACCTGCCGCTGGCGCGCATTGTTGACGAACGCGCCATTGCCAACGCCATGGTCGGCCTGCTGGCGACCGGCGGCTCCACCAACCACACCATCCACCTGGTGGCGATGGCGCGCGCCGCGGGCATCGTCATCGACTGGAACGATTTCGACCTGCTGTCGCGCATCACGCCGCTGCTGGCGCGCGTCTACCCGAATGGCTCGGCCGATGTGAACCACTTCCATGCCGCGGGCGGCGCCGGTTTCGTCATCCGCGAACTGCTGCAGGCCGGCCTGCTGCACGAGGACGTGCAGACCGTGGCCGGCCCCGGGCTGGCCCGCTATGCGCAGGAACCGGTGATGACCGACGGCGTGCTGCGCTGGCGCGACGGCGCGGCGCACAGCGGCGACGCACAGGTGCTGGCGACGGCCGCGGAGCCTTTCTCGGCCGAGGGCGGGCTGCGGCTGATGCAGGGCAACCTGGGCCGCGGCGTGATCAAGGTCTCGGCGGTGGCGCCGGAGCACCGCGTGGTCGAAGCCCCGGTGCGGGTGTTCGATGCGCAAGAGGCGCTGCAGGCGGCCTTCGATGCGGGCGAGCTGACCGGCGACCTGGTCGCGGTCGTGCGTTTCCAGGGGCCGAATGCCAACGGCATGCCCGAGCTGCACCGCCTGACCCCGGTGCTGGGCGCGCTGCAGGACGCCGGCCACAAGGTGGCGCTGGTGACCGACGGCCGCATGTCCGGCGCGTCGGGCAAGGTGCCGGCGGTGATCCACGTCGGCCCCGAGGCGCTGGCCGGCGGCGCGCTCGCGCGCGTGCGCGACGGCGACCGCATCCGTGTCGATGCCGTTGCCGGCACGCTGCAGTGGCTGGGCGACGAAGGCGAATTCGCGGCGCGCGAGCTGGCCGCGGCGCCGGACGACGATTTCGCGCAATTCAGCCTGGGGCGCGGCCTGTTCGGCCTGTTCCGGCGCCACGCGCGCATCGCGGAAGAGGGCGGCAGCGCACTTGACCTGTCCGAGGCGGATGCCGGGGCCGGCGCAGGCGGGCGCCAACGTACCGCAGCGGCGCAAACCGTCGCACAATAGCCAGGCCTGAGGCCGATTTTCCCCTGAAGTTCCCTGCGGGGCGGCAGCGCCCCCGGGCGTCTTTGCGCCGCCGCAAGGACGTCCAGCTGGACCGACAAGGACAGACAAGGATGGCGACACCATCCGATACCAAGACCGACGGAGCAGACATGATCTATATCCTGATGGGCGTTTCCGGCAGCGGCAAGACCACGGTCGGCCAGTTGCTGGCGCAGCGACTGGGCTGCGGCTTCCATGACGCCGATGCATTCCACAGCGACGCCAACAAGGCCAAGATGCACGCCGGCGTCCCGCTGACCGACGAAGACCGCTGGCCGTGGCTGGCGGCCATGCGCGCAGCCATCGACGCGGCCCGGGCCGAAGGCCGCACCCATGTGTTCACCTGCTCGGCACTGCGCCAGGCCTACCGCGACCGGCTGACCCCGCCCGACGGCGGCGTGACCTTCGTCTTCATGAAGGGCGATGCATCGCTGATCGGCACGCGCCTGTCCGCGCGCACGGAACACTTCTTCAACCCCGACCTGCTGCAAAGCCAGTTCGATACGCTGGAAGAGCCCAGCGACGCGCTGGTGCTCGACATCCGCCAGTCGCCCGAGGCGCTGGTCGCCACCATCCTGCAGGCCACGGTGCCGCAGGGCGCCGCCGCGGCGCGCTGACCTGCTGACCTCGCCGACCGTTCCGGCCGGCCCCGTGCCCGTGCAGCCCGCAAGCGGCCGCCAGCCTGGCTGGCGGCCGTTTTTGCGTGCGCTGGCAGACATCTTGCTAGTTCACTTTCCGTGCCGGCCGGCACCCGCCAGCTTGCGGGTTTCGCCGGTACGGGTATGCTGAAAGGGCCAGTGACTCGACAGTATCGCCGTGAGCGTCCCGAACGGGCAGGCGCGGCGGGCTGGGGACAGGAAAGCCAGGGCAAAACCAGGGCAGCCGGTAGCGACCCCGAAGTCGCAGTGAAGCGGTAGCACCGGAAGCCCGCGACATGGAGGAACGGCCATCATGGCGGGGCGGTATTTCGACGAGATGCTGGACTGGCGCACGGACAGGGCGCAATGGGTTATCCAGGCGGGGCAGGCATTGCCTGAAGGCGCGGTGCGCGCGCATTACCGGCATTTCGCTGACTGGCTGGCGCGGCAGTCTGAAGGCACGATGGGCAACAAGCGCGCCGAGGCCGACCTGATCTTCCGGCGCGTGGGCATTACCTTTGCCGTCTACGGCGACAAGGATGAAGCCAACAGCGGCACCGAACGCACCATTCCGTTCGACGTGATCCCGCGCATCTTCCCGGCCAGCGAATGGGCGCTGCTGGAAAAAGGGCTGCGCCAGCGCGTGGCCGCGCTCAACCGCTTTGTCCACGATATCTACCACGGCCAGGACATCATCCGCGCCGGCGTGATCCCGCCCGACCAGATCTACAACAACGCCCAGTACCGGCCCGAGATGCTAGGCGTCAACGTGCCGCACGACATCTATGCGCACGTGGCCGGCATCGATGTGGTGCGCGCCGGCGAGGGCGAGTTCTACGTGCTGGAAGACAACCTGCGCGTGCCCTCGGGGGTGTCGTACATGCTGGAAAACCGCAAGATGATGATGCGGTTGTTCCCGGACCTGTTCGCGCGCAACCGCGTGGCGCCGGTGGCCCACTATCCTGACCTGTTGCTCGACATGCTGCGCGGGGTGTCGCCGCAGGCCATTGCCGATCCCACCGTGGTGGTGCTGACGCCGGGCATGTACAACTCGGCCTACTTCGAGCATGCCTTCCTGGCGCAGCAGATGGGCGTGGAACTGGTCGAAGGCAGCGATCTCTTCGTCGAGGACGACCACCTGTTCATGCGCACCACGCAGGGCCCGCAGCGCGTCGACGTGATCTACCGCCGCGTCGACGACGACTTCCTCGACCCGCTGGTGTTCCGCCACGACTCCTCGCTGGGCGCGGCCGGCCTGCTGTCGGTCTACCGCGCCGGCAACGTGACCATCTGCAACGCCATCGGCACGGGCGTGGCCGACGACAAGTCGATCTATCCGTACGTGCCCGACATGATCCGCTTCTACCTGGGCGAAGAGGCCATCCTCAGCAACGTGCCGACCTATATGTGCCGGCGCCCGGACGACCTGCAGTACGTGCTGGACCATATGGAAGAACTGGTGGTCAAGGAGACCCACGGCGCCGGCGGCTACGGCATGCTGGTCGGCCCGGCCGCCACGCGGGCCGAGATCGATGCCTTCCGCGAAGTGGTGAAGGCGCGCCCGGAGCAGTACATCGCGCAGCCGACGCTGGCGCTGTCGACCTGCCCGACCTATGTGGAGTCGGGCATCGCGCCGCGCCATATCGACCTGCGCCCGTTCGTGCTGTCGGGCAAGGAGGTGCGCATGGTGCCAGGCGGGCTGACCCGCGTGGCGCTGCGCGAAGGCTCGCTGGTGGTGAATTCCTCGCAAGGGGGCGGCACCAAGGACACCTGGGTGCTGGAACGATGAACGCGAACCACGTGATGACCGCCGCAACGACCGCCATGGCGACCGCCGCCACGCCAGGAGAGCCCACATGCTGAGCCGCACCGCCGACCACCTGTTCTGGATGGCCCGCTACACCGAGCGCGCGGAGAACACTGCGCGCATGCTCGACGTCAACTACCAGACCTCGCTCCTGCCGCAATCGGCCGAGGTGGCCGAGCAGGGCTGGTGGGCCATGCTCGATATCTCCGAGCTGACCGACGTCTTCGACCACAAGTACGGACTGCTGTCGCGCGACGATGTGATCGACTTCATGGTGCGCGACATGACCAACGCCTCGTCCATCATGAGCTGCCTGCGCGCGGCGCGCGAGAACGCGCGCGCGGTGCGCGGCTCGCTGACCACCGAGGTCTGGGAGACCGTCAACACCACCTGGCTGGAGGTGCAGCGCCTGATCGCCGACGGCGTGCTGAAGGAAGACCCGTCGGCGTTCTTTGAATGGGTCAAGTTCCGCTCGCACCTGGCGCGCGGGGTCCAGTTCGGCACCATGCTCAAGGACGATGCCTTCCACTTCATGCGGCTGGGCACATTCCTGGAGCGCGCCGACAACACCGCGCGGATCCTCGACGTCAAGTTCCAGGCATCGGGCAGCGACGAGAGCGATGCCAACCGCGACCAGAACGATTTCTATCACTGGGCCGCGGTGCTGCGCTCGGTATCGGGCTTCGAGGTCTACCGCAAGGTCTATCGCGCGGTCATTACGCCGCAGCGCGTGGCCGAGCTGCTGATCCTGCGGCCCGACATGCCGCGCTCGCTGGTGTCGAGCATGGACGAGGTGGTGGCCATCCTGCATACGGTGCGCAACCAGCAATCGGCGGAAACCGAGCGCCAGGCTGGTAAACTCCACGCCGACCTGAAGTACGCGCGCATCGACGATATTTTCGCGGTCGGCCTGCACGCGTACCTGACCAGCTTCCTGGAGCGCATCGGCGATCTCGGCAATGGCATCAGCCGGGACTTCCTCGTGCCGCTGCTGGCTGCCTGAAATGGGCCGCCGGCAGGCTCCATGTGCCGCCGCCGCGCCCTGATACCGTGAAATACAAGATCCACCACCATACTGTTTACCGCTACGCCGAGCCGGTGCGCCGCAGCGTGCACGAAGTGCGGCTCGAGCCGCGTTCGGGCCCGCTGCAGACGGTGCACCGCTGGCAACTGGTTGCGCCTGGCAATCCGTCGGCGGCGCGCGACGGCTTCGGCAATATCGTGCACAACTTCACGGTGGCCGGACCGACCGGCACCATCTCGATCGAAGCCAGCGGCGAGGTGGAAGTGCTGCCGCCGCATGGCGACCTCGACCGGGACGGCCACCATGCGTTCTGCGACGCTCCGCCCCCCGGCGAATCCCGGGTGTCGCCGCTGTACTTCCTCGGCAGCACGCCACTGACCTCGGCACCGCCGGAGATGCAGGCGTTTGCCGCACCGTTCCTGGCGGCCGGGCACGAGATTCCGGCGCTGCTGGCGCTGGCCCAGGGAATTGCGGAGCGGGTGCGCTACAAGCCCAACACCACCGACGTCGGCACCTCGGCGGCCGAAGCCTTCAGCCTGGGCAGCGGCGTGTGCCAGGACCAGGCGCAGGTGATGGTGGCGGCGTGCCGGGCGCTCGGTATCCCGGCACGCTATGTGAGCGGATACTTCTACGATCCGGCCGCGATCGAGATGGCCAGCCATGCCTGGGCCGACGTATGCCTGGACCCGGCGCGCGAGGTGTGGTGCAGCGTCGACATCACCCACGGCTGCCTGACCGACGAGCGTCATATACGCCTCGCGGTGGGGCGCGATTATGCGTCGGCTGCACCAGTCAGGGGCATCCTGGAAGGGGGTTCCGGCGAGACGCTTGAAGTCAATGTGAGTATCACGCCGCTTTTTACCTGATTAGGTGCCTGATTCCAGACAGGGGGCTGTGCCGCGATACCGGCGCTAGAATCCGGGGTATGCAGGCCATCGGCTGGCCACTTCCGGCCGCCGCAAAGCACACCAAAACAAGACCATGACTTACTGTGTAGCCATGCGGCTGGATGCCGGCCTGGTATTCCTGTCCGATTCCCGCACCAATGCGGGGGTAGATGCCATCTCCACGTCGCGCAAGATGACGGTGTTCGAAGAGCCCGGCGACCGCGTGATGGTGCTGATGACCGCCGGCAACCTGGCGATCAGCCAGTCGGTGCGCCAGATCCTGGCCGAGAACCATGACGAGAAGCGCTCGCTGTGGACCGCGCGCGACATGTTCGAGGCCGCTTCCATCGTCGGCGAGGCGGTGCGCCAGGTGCACAAGCGCGATGCGCATGCGCTGCGCGATGCCGGCATCGAATTCAATGTCAGCCTGATCTTCGGCGGCCAGGTGCGCGGTGAACGCGTGCGGCTGTTCAACATCTACGCGGCCGGCAATTTTGTCGAGGCCACGCCCGAGAACTGCTACTTCCAGATCGGCGAGGCCAAGTACGGCAAGCCCATCGTCGACCGCGTGGTGCACCCGTCGCTGCCGCTGGCCGAGGCGGCCAAATGCGCGCTGATCTCAATGGATTCGACGCTCAAGTCGAATATCTCGGTCGGCCTGCCGCTGGACCTGCTGGTCTATGAGGCCGATACGCTGTGCGTGACGCGCTTCGTCAACATCGACGAGCGCAACGCCTACTTCCGCATGATCCGCGACACCTGGGGGCAGCGCCTGCGCCAGGTCTTCGGCGAGATCCACAATCCCGAGTGGGATCCCGGCGCGCCCGCCGAATTCTCGCTGGCGCGTCCCGGCGAGGCCGACCGCTGGGGCCAGCCGGTGCGCGCCAAGCGCAATCCGTCGCGTACCCAGGACTGAGGGCCGGGCGAGGAAACAAGCGATGCGCGAGATCATTCATTTTTCCCATGCCAACGGCTTTCCGGTGACCACCTACCGCAAGCTGTTCGGCGAACTGGACGGCGACTTCGAATTCCGCGCCGTGGACCGCTACGGGCACAAGCCTGAATTCCCGGTGACGCGCGGCTGGCCGCACCTGGTGGAGGAGCTGCTCGGTGAGATCGACCGCCAGTACCACGAGCCGGTGTGGCTGGTGGGCCATTCGCTGGGCGGCTTCCTGTCGCTGATGGCGGCGCTGCGGCGCCCGGAGCGCGTGCGCGGCGTGGTGATGCTGGATTCGCCGATCATTGCCGGCTGGCGCGCGTCGCTGCTGAAGACCGCCCAGATGTTCGGCATGGACGAAAAGCCCGGCCCGGCGGCGGTGACCAAAAACCGGCGCACCCACTGGCCGGACGCCGAGGCGGTCTGGGAACACTTCCGCGCCAAGCCCAACTTCGCGGTGTGGGACCAGGAGGTGCTGCGCGACTACGCCATCCACGGCACCGAGCCGACCGGCAAGGACAACGAGCGGCGGCTGCGCTTTGACCGCGAGGTCGAATACTGGATCTACCGCACGCTGCCGACCAGCCTGGGGCGCAAGGTGGCGCGCGGCGCTCCGGTGCCGGTCGGCTTTGTCGCCGGCACGCGTTCGCGCGAGGTGCGCCAGTGCGGGCTGGGTGCCACCCGCAAGCTGGTCGGCCCGAACCTGCGCTTTATCGAGGGCGGCCACCTGTACCCGATGGAGCGGCCGCAGGAGACGGCGCAGCTGGTGCGCGACCTGATCGGCGCGATGCGCCGCGAGGGGCGCTGAGGCGGGGTGCGGCGCATGCGCCGCAACGCACCGGGAAAGCCTGTTGCAGCCCCGCCGAGGAGGGGTGCTGTCACAATTTCCGGGTCGGCGGGAATCGGGCTCTCATGTATAATCCCGATTTCCCCGGCAAGCTCGGTTTATGACCAAATTCGTCTTCGTCACCGGTGGCGTCGTCTCTTCTCTCGGCAAGGGCATCGCTGCTGCCTCGCTCGCGGCCATTCTTGAGTCGCGCGGCCTCAAAGTCACCCTCCTCAAGCTAGATCCCTACATCAACGTCGATCCCGGCACGATGAGCCCTTTCCAGCATGGCGAGGTGTTTGTCACGGAAGACGGTGCTGAAACCGACCTGGATCTCGGCCACTACGAGCGTTTCGTCTCGGCCAAGATGCGCAAGTCGAACAACTTCACCACCGGCCAGATCTACGAATCGGTGATCCGCAAGGAGCGCCGCGGCGAATACCTGGGCAAGACCGTGCAGGTGATCCCGCATATCACCAACGAGATCCAGGCTTTCGTCGAGAAGGGCGCCGCGGCGTCGCACGACGGCAAGGCCGACGTGGCGCTGGTCGAAATCGGCGGCACCGTGGGTGACATCGAATCGCTGCCGTTCCTGGAAGCCGCGCGCCAGATGAGCCTGCGCATGGGCCGCAACCACTGCGCCTTCGTGCACCTGACGCTGGTGCCGTTCATTGCCAGCGCCGGCGAGCTCAAGACCAAGCCGACCCAGCACTCGGTGCAGAAGCTGCGCGAAATCGGCATCTCGCCGACCGCGCTGCTGTGCCGCGCCGACCGCCCGATCCCTGACGACGAGCGCGCCAAGATTTCGCTGTTCGCCAATATCCCGCAAGACGCCGTGATTTCGGTGTGGGATGCGGACAGCATCTACAAGATCCCGCAGATGCTCAACGAGCAGGGCCTGGACCGTCTGATCTGCGAGGAGCTGCGCCTGGATCCCAAGCCGGCCGACCTGTCGATGTGGCAGAAGCTGGTCAATGCCCAGGAAAATCCCGAGCACGAGATCACCATCGGCATGGTCGGCAAGTACGTCGACCTGACCGAGTCGTACAAGTCGCTGATCGAGGCGCTGCGCCACGCCGGCATGCACACCGCCACGCGCGTCAACATCGAGTACATCGATTCCGAGGAACTGGAATCGGGCCACCTCGAAGTGCTGGCCCCCCTCGACGCCATCCTGGTGCCGGGCGGCTTCGGCAAGCGCGGCACGGAAGGCAAGATCCGCGCGATCCAGTACGCCCGCGAGAACAAGATCCCGTACCTGGGCATCTGCCTGGGCATGCAGCTGGCCGTGATCGAGTTTGCCCGCCACCTGGCCGGCATGACCGATGCCAACTCGACCGAGTTCAACCTGGAAACCGAACACCCCGTGGTCGCGCTGATCACCGAGTGGGTCGACCGCGAAGGCAAGGTCGAGCAGCGCTCGGCCGATTCCGACCTGGGCGGCACCATGCGCCTGGGCGCCCAGCGCGTGCCGGTCAAGGAAGGCACCAAGGCCGCGACGATCTACGGTGCCGAGGTCAACGAACGCCACCGTCACCGCTACGAGGTCAACAACCACTACGTGCCGACGCTGGAAAAGGCCGGCATGGTGATCTCGGCGCGCACGCCGACCGAGAACCTGCCGGAAATGATGGAGCTGCCCGAGTCGATGCACCCTTGGTTCGTCGGCGTGCAGTTCCACCCGGAATTCACCTCGACGCCGCGCGACGGCCACCCGCTGTTCAAGGCCTACGTCGAAGCCGCGCTGGCCAGCCAGCAGCGCAAGGGCGCGTAAGCCCCGGCGGCAAGCAGGAGAGACAGTCATGAAACTCTGTGGATTCGAGGCCGGCCTCGACCAGCCGTTCTTCCTGATCGCGGGTCCGTGCGTGATCGAGTCGGAGCAGATGGCGCTGGATACGGCCGGCGAGCTCAAGGCGATCACCGCTGAACTGGGCATCCCGTTCATCTACAAGTCGTCGTTCGACAAGGCCAACCGGTCTTCGGGCAAGTCGTTCCGCGGCCTGGGGATGGAGAAGGGCCTGGAGATCCTGGCGACGGTCAAGCGCGAGATCGGCGTGCCGGTGCTGACCGACATCCACGAGATCGACGAGATCAAGCCCGTCGCCGCCGTGGTCGACGTGCTGCAGACGCCGGCCTTCCTGTGCCGCCAGACCGATTTCATCCGTGCCTGCGCCCAGAGCGGCAAGCCGGTGAATATCAAGAAGGGCCAGTTCCTGGCGCCGCACGACATGAAGAACGTGATCGACAAGGCGCGCGACGCCGCGCGCGAAGCCGGTCTGCCTGACGATGTCTTCATGGCCTGCGAGCGTGGTGTCTCGTTCGGCTACAACAATCTTGTGTCCGACATGCGCTCGCTGGCGATCATGCGCGAGACCGGTGCCCCGGTGGTGTTCGACGCCACCCACTCGGTGCAGCTGCCGGGCGGCCAGGGCACCAGCTCGGGCGGCCAGCGCGAGTTCGTGCCGGTGCTGTCGCGCGCCGCCGTCGCCACCGGCATCGCGGGCCTGTTCATGGAAACGCACCCGGACCCGAGCAAGGCCATGTCCGATGGCCCCAACGCGGTGCCGCTGTCGCGCATGAAGGAACTGCTGGCCGTGCTCAAGGACCTGGACACGCTGGTCAAGCGCGCCGGCTTCCTGGAAGACAACTTCGGCTGGCCGGCCTGCGCCTGAGCCGGCCCGGTTTTGTCACCACCGCAATGCCGGTGGTGACAAACCATATCGAAAGACAATACAAAAAATCGGGAGATTCTCCATGGCCGCGGGCTTTATCATCGCCTACGTCGACGTGACCGACCCCCAGCAGTACGAGGAATACAAGGTGCTCTCGAGCAAGGCCATGCAGATCCATGGCGCCGAGGTACTCGTGCGCGGCGGCAAGACCGAGCCGCTGGAAGGCGAGTGGGCGCCGGCCCGCGTCGTGGTGCTGAAATTCCCCAGCTATGAAGCCGCCAAGTCGTTCCACGACGGCGAAGCCTATCGCGCCGCCCGCAAGGCGCGCGAGCACGCGGCAAAGATGAACATGATCGTGGTGGAAGGCGCTGCCTGAGGGTTGTCGGGCAGTTTGACATGCGCCTGACACGGGCACAGGTTGAAGTAATCAGCAGCAGCAAGAATCAACAGTCAGAGAGGAATTCATGAGTGCAATCGTAGATATCATCGGTCGCGAGGTTCTCGACTCGCGCGGCAACCCCACCGTCGAATGCGACGTGCTGCTGGAATCCGGCGTGATGGGCCGTGCGGCAGTGCCGTCGGGCGCGTCGACCGGTTCGCGCGAAGCCATCGAGCTGCGTGACGGCGACAAGAGCCGCTACCTGGGCAAGGGCGTGCTGAAGGCTGTCGAGCACATCAACACCGAAATCTCCGAAGCCATCATGGGCCTAGATGCCTCCGAGCAGGCCTTCCTGGACCGCACCCTGATCGACCTCGACGGCACCGAGAACAAGGGCCGCCTGGGCGCCAACGCCATGCTGGCCGTGTCGATGGCCGTGGCCAAGGCCGCCGCTGAAGAAGCCGGCCTGCCGCTGTACCGCTACTTCGGCGGTTCGGGCGCGATGCAGCTGCCGGTGCCGATGATGAACATCGTCAACGGCGGCGCGCACGCCAACAACAGCCTGGACATCCAGGAATTCATGGTCATGCCGGTGTCGCAGACCAGCTTCCGCGAAGCGCTGCGTTGCGGTGCCGAGATCTTCCACGCGCTGAAGAAGATCCTGGCCGACAAGGGCATGTCCACCGCGGTGGGCGACGAGGGCGGCTTCGCCCCGAACTTCTCGTCCAACGAGGAATGCCTGAACACCATCGTGCAGGCCATCGAGAAGGCCGGCTACCGCGCCGGTGAAGACGTGCTGCTGGCGCTGGACTGCGCCGCCAGCGAGTTCTACCACGAAGGCGAAGGCGTGTACCAGCTGGAGGGCGAAGGCCTGAAGCTGTCGTCGACCCAGTTCGCCGACTACCTGGCCAACCTGTGCGACAAGTTCCCGATCGTGTCGATCGAGGACGGCATGGCCGAAGGCGACTGGGACGGCTGGAAGACGCTGACCGAGAAGCTGGCCAAGCGCGTGCAGCTGGTGGGCGACGACCTGTTCGTCACCAACACCAAGATCCTGAAGGAAGGCATCGAGAAGGGCATCGGCAACTCGATCCTGATCAAGATCAACCAGATCGGCACGCTGACCGAAACCTTTGCTGCCATCGAGATGGCCAAGCGCGCCGGCTACACCGCCGTGATCTCGCACCGCTCGGGCGAAACCGAAGACAGCACCATTGCCGACATCGCCGTGGGCACCAACGCCGGCCAGATCAAGACCGGCTCGCTGTCGCGCTCGGACCGCATGGCCAAGTACAACCAGCTGCTGCGCATCGAGGAAGACCTGGGCGATATCGCCAGCTACCCGGGCAAGGGCGCGTTCTACAACCTGCGCTGACACCTTGCCCCGCCGTTCCCGCTTGCGCGGGAGCGGCAGCAAGCGGATGGAATGGCGGCGGCCAGGGATTCCCTGGCCGCCGCCGTTTTTGTATCGAAATCTGCCTGGCAATTGCCTTCTAGGCTGAGTTCGCAGATCATTGTGCGGAATTTCCTGTCCGCCATCTTTCATGCGCCTGATCTCGCTGCTGTTGTTCGTGCTGTTGCTTGCCATCCAGTACCCACTCTGGCTGGGCAAGGGCGGATGGCTGCGCGTATGGGACCTGAACCGGCAACTGACCGAGCAGGGTACCCGCAACCAGACGCTCAAGCTGCGCAACGCCAAGCTGGAAGGCGAAGTCGCCGACCTGCAGGACGGCACCGGCGCGATCGAGGAACGTGCCCGCTATGAGCTGGGCATGGTGAGGGAAGGCGAGGTCTTCGTGCAGTTTGTCGCGCCGGCGCCCAAGGTCAGCGCCACGCCGCCGTTGCCGCCGCCGGCGAATTCGGTCGCCGGAAGAGGCGGCCACTAAGGGGCGTCTTGCCTCTCGCTGTCGGTGGACTTGGATCCAGCCC
The DNA here is from genome assembly GCF_058782785.1 of Cupriavidus sp. FW306-01-F10A. Taxonomy (NCBI): domain Bacteria; kingdom Pseudomonadati; phylum Pseudomonadota; class Betaproteobacteria; order Burkholderiales; family Burkholderiaceae; genus Cupriavidus; species Cupriavidus sp. FW306-01-F10A. The sequence continues at coordinate 9,460 of NZ_JBYSYA010000043.1, read as the reverse complement.
GCCGCCTGCCTGTCACCACCAGCCGTACGGATAACCGCCCCAGCCCCAGCCGGGCATGCCGACGCTGACGCCGCCACCCCATCCCCCGTAATACAGGTTCCAGCTGGTGTTCGGATAGCCATAAGCCGCGCGCGCGGCCGCGGCCTGCTGGTCGAGCGCGATCGCGGCGGCCTGCTCGCGCAGAATCTCCTGGTTCAGCGTGTCGAGCTTCTGCTTGTCGTCGGCCGTCAGCGGCGCTGGCGGGATGGCGTTGGGCGCCAGCCGCGCCGTGGGCGGCGAGCCGTTGGCGTCGCGCGGCAGCTCAGCGCAGCCTGTGGCCAGCAGCAGTGCGCCGGTCGCGGCGCAGGCGGCAATGGCGCGCAGCACGGCCGGCACGATGGCAGGGGATTCAGGCAGGGAGGGGGTGGCTCGGGCGGACATGGCTGTACTCAGGCTTGCTTGCGGCAGCTGGATGCTGCCATCGTACAGCCGTTGGACAGGACGGCAAGGCGGTTGTTTCCGCCGTGCCGCCCCGCGCCCGCCGCTCAGTGGTGCTGCTGCGCGCCGGCACCGGCGCCGGTGGCGACATGGGTGGCCGAGAACAGCTGGGCGCAGTCGACCGGATCGAACTCATAGCGCAGGCCGCAGAAGTCGCAGTGGATCTCCACCTGGCCGCGCTCGGCGATGATGCCTTCGATCTCTTCCTGGCCCAGCGACTGCAGCATGCCCGCCACCTTGGGGCGCGAGCAGGAGCAATGGAAATGCGGCGTCAGCGGCTCAAACACGCGCAGGCCGGCGGCCTGCAGGTCTTCCCAGAACAGGCGGCGCAGCAGGGTGTCGGGGGTCTCGGCCAGCAGTTCGTCGGCCTTGAGCGTGGCGCCCAGCTGCACGGCGCGGTCCCAGGTGTCCAGGTCCTGCGCGCGGACATGGCTGGCCAGCGGCGCGCCGGTCTCGCCGACTTCCGCGGTGCCGCCGTAGGCCGGCAGCTTCTGCAGCAGCATGCCGGCGGCGACGTGGTCGTCCGCCGCCAGCCACAGGCGCGTGTCGAGCTGCTCGGACGCCTGCATGTAGTGCTCCAGCACGGCGCTGATCGAGGCCAGCGGGCCGTGCGCGTCGGCCAGCGGCACAATGCCCTGGTACGCCTGCTGGCCCGGCAGCTTGTCCTTCGGGTCCAGCGTGATGGCAAAGCGGCCGTGGCCGTGGGCGTTGACCATCTGCGCCAGCGTGGCGTCGTCGGCGATGTGCGCGTCCTCGGCCAGCTTGGCGGTGGCGCGCATCGACAGGTCGGACAGGCATTCCACCACCAGCATGCGCACCGGGCCGTCGCCGTGCAGCTGCATCACCAGCGCCCCGTTGAACTTCAGGTTGGCCGACAGCAGCGCCGCGGCGGCCATCATCTCGCCCAGCAGCCGGCGCACCGGTGCGGGGTAGCTGTGGCGGCCCAGCACTTCTTGCCAGGTGGCTTCCATGCGCACCAGCTCGCCGCGCACGGGGGCCGCGTCGAACAGGAATTTCTGCAGGGTGTCGGGGGTGGTGGTATCGGTCACAATAATCTGTCGATGATTCGGTAGGTGCCGCCGCGGTCGTCAGCCGATCCGCTTGAGCTGTTGCTTGTACATGGCCTGCCGGGTGGCGTAGGTCTCGGCGTTGCGGTACAGGTTGGCGACGTCGGCGTCGGTCAGCTGGCGCACCACCTTGGCCGGCGCGCCCAGGATCAGAGAGCGGTCCGGGAAGACCTTGCCTTCGGTCACCACGGCACCGGCGCCGACCAGGCATTCCTTGCCGATCACGGCGCGGTTCAGGACCACGGCCTGGATCCCGATGAGCGAGCCTTCGCCCACGGTGCAGCCATGCAGCATGGCCTGGTGGCCGATCGAGACCTTGTCGCCCAGGGTCAGCGGGCAGCCCGGGTCGGTATGCAGCACCGAGCCTTCCTGGATGTTGGTGTCCTCGCCCACCACGATCGGTTCGTTGTCGCCGCGGATCACGACACCGGGCCAGGCGCTGGCGCGGGACTTGAGGGTCACGTTGCCGATGACGGTGGCTTCGGGGGCCACGTAGGCATCGCTGTCGATATTGGGCTTGACGTCGCCGAGCTGGTAAAGCGCCATGAGGTCTCCTGCACGAAAGGCTTTTGTTGAAGTGGGGGTTGCCGCCGGACTTTAAAGGGCCAGGGTGGGGGGCGGGCGCGCGGCGCCACGGCGACTGCGCGGCTTGCCCGGCAGTCGGGCACCGGCCAGGCCCTACAATGGCGGCAGACCCGGATTTTACGCTCATGCCAGAAAAAACACCCGCCGCCGCCTCGCCTGAACCGTCACTTTCGCCGCGCCAGCAGGCGCTGGCGGTGCAGTGCATGACGGATCCCCGGGAAAAGTCCGTGGCGGCGCGGGCACTTTACCGCCATGTGACGACATTGCCGGACGAGGCGCTCGCCGCCGGCGAGGCGATCCAGGCCGGTGCCGGCCAGGCCATCCCCGGCCGCCCCGCGCGGCCGCCGCTGGTGGCGCCGCAGGACGTCGAGCGGCGCCGCTCGCTGCATACCCCGGCCGGGCGCGCGGCGATGATCCATGCGCTGTGCCATATCGAGTTCAATGCCATCAACCTGGCGCTGGACGCGGCCTGGCGCTTCGCCGGCATGCCGCCCGGCTACTACCGCGACTGGCTGCGCGTGGCCGATGAAGAGGCGTACCACTTCACGCTGCTGGCCGACCACCTTGGCACGCTGGGCGCGGCCTATGGCGACTTCCCTGCCCACGACAGCCTGTGGGAGATGACCGACAAGACCGCCGGCGACGTGCTCGCGCGCATGGCGCTGGTGCCGCGCACGCTGGAGGCGCGCGGGCTCGATGCCTCGCCGCCGGTGCGCGCCAGGCTCGCCGGCGCCGGCGACCACGCCGCCGCGGCCATCATCGACATCATCCTGCGCGACGAGGTCGGCCACGTCGCCATCGGCAACCACTGGTACCGCTGGCTGTGCGCGCGGCGCGGCCTGGACCCCGTTGCCACCTACGCGCAGCTGGCCGGGCAGTACCGCGCGCCGAAGCTGCGCGGGCCGTTCAATCTCGAGGCGCGGCGCGCTGCGGGCTTCGATGAAGACGAACTGGCCTGGCTGGAGGCATCGGCCGGTTAGGCTTGCCGTCCCACACCTCAGCCGCGCGCGGGAAAGCCATGCCTGCGCGCCGACCAGACCACCAGCCAGGTTGCGGCGAGCAGGGCAGCCAGCACGGGCGGGAATGCGCCGATGCCGACGCCATCGAGCAGCATCCCGCCGATGACGCCGCCGCCGGCGATGGCAATGTTCCAGGCCGTGACCAGCATCGACTGGGCCACGTCCGCGGATTTGCCGGCGGTCTTCGCCAGCGCCGTCTGGAATAGCGTGGAAACGCCGCCGAAGCCCAGGCCCCAGATCGCGGCCGCGGCATAGACCACGGCCGGGTGCCCGCCTCCGGCCCCAAGCGCCAGCACCGCAAGCCCGAACAGCAGCGTGCTGGCCAGCGTCAGCGCCCGCAGCCACCGGTCGATCAGCACGCCGGTGATCCAGATGCCGGCGAGCGAGGCCAGCCCGAACACGAACAGGACCAGGTCAAGCCGTGCCCCGGCGTTGCCGGCTCGCAGGAACGGCGCGATATAGGTGTAGAGGATGTTGTGCGCCAGCACGAAGGCGAGCGTCACGAACAGCACCGGACGCACGCCCGGCACGGTGAACACGCGCGCGATCGGCAGCCGCTGGCCGGCGGGCTGGCCGGCAAAATCCGGCACGCTGGCCAGCACCCAGGCAATCAGTCCCAGCGTCAGCACGCTGATGATGCCGAAGCACGCGCGCCAGCCCATGAGCGCACCGAGGAAGGTCCCGGATGGCACGCCCAGCGACAAGGCCAGGGGGATGCCAACCATCGCGACAGCAATGGCACGACCCTTGAGGTGATCGGGAACCATGCGCGCGGCATAGCCAGCCAGCAGCGCCCACAGCAGTCCGGCCGAGACCCCCGCAAGGAAGCGCGCCGCCATGGTCAGGACATAGTTGCCGGACCAGGCCGTCACGGCGTTGGCGACGGCAAAGCCCGCGATCGCAAGCAGCAGCAGCGGCCGTCGCCGCAGCCCTTGCGTGGCCGCCGTCAGCGGCATGGCGGCCACCAGTGAACCGAAGGCGTAGATGGTGACGAGCTGGCCGGCAAGCGGCTCGGAGATGGCAAGGCCCGCGCCGATCTGCGGCAGCAGCCCCGCCGGCAAGGCCTCGGTCAGGACGGTGATGAAGCCTGCGACGGCAAGCGCAAGCAGTGCCGGAAGCGGTAGCCGCGCAGGCTGCGCGTCCGGCTGTGCATTGTTCGCAAGCGAGTTGGTGGCTGTGGTCATGTTGGCGCCTGGATAAGGGGGTGATGTGTTGCTTGGATGGTTACGCGGCTGTGGGGGCGACACCGTAGACCGCGTCGCGCAGGTCGGTGACAAAGCGGCCGGACATGCCCTCGTACAGCGTGTTGGTGAACGCCACCACGCTCAGCCCCTGGCTGCGGTCGACGAACCAGGCGTGGCCGTAGGCGCCGCCCCAGCGCCAGGTGCCGGCAGCTTCCGGGGAGCCCGCCCGGCGCGGATCGCGCAGCACCGAGAAGCCCAGCCCGAAGCCGGTTCCCGGCGCATCGGGCAGGTCCAGGCCGCCAGTCTGGTTGCGCGCCATGTCCTCGACCAGGGCGGATGGCAGCAACGCGCCGCCGCCCTGGCGCAAGTTCTCCAGCAGGCGCAGGAAGTCGTGCGCCGTGCCCGCCATGCCCGCCCCGCCGGAGGGGAAGGCCTGCGCATTGAAGATGCGTGCGGGGCTGTAGGGAATGCCAACCGTGCCTTCGAGCACGGGCACGGTTTCGCCTTCGCGCAGGCGGTGCGGGTGCGGGCTGTCATTCACATACGGGGTCGGCACGCGGTGCGCATCGCGTGCCACGAAGCCGGTGTCGGCCATGCCCAGCGGGCCGGTCACCAGCTGGCTCACGGCCATGTCCAGCGGCGTGCCATGGACGCGCTCGATCAGTGCGCCCAGCACGTCGGTCGCGAGCGAGTAGCCCCACGCGGTACCCGGTTCGTACAGCAAGGGCACGCTGGCGATGCGCCGCAGGTTTTCCGCCAGGCTGATGGTGGTGTCGTCCATGCCGTCGGAGATGCCGGCGCGCGCATAGGGTCCGTCTTCATCGGACTCGAAGAAGCGATAGCCCAGCCCCGCGGTATGGCTGAGCAGCTGCCGCGCCGTGATACGTGCCGGTCGGCCATCGGCAAGGCGCGGGTGGAATTCAGGCAGCCAGCGGTCGATACCCTGGTCAAGCTCGAGACGGCCTTGTGCGACCAGCACCAGTGCCGCCACGGAGACGATCGGCTTGCTTACCGAAGCCAGCCGGAAGACCGCATCCATGCGCATCGGCTGTCCGCTTTCCCGGTCGGCCAGGCCTGCCGCCTGCTGGTGGACCAGTTCGCCGTCACGGCTGACCAGCACGACGGCGCCGACCAGTCGCCGTTGCTCCAGCGCCTGCCGGACCACGGCGTCGATGCGCGCACTCAGGGGCGCGGGGAATGCAGGGGACACGCCCGGGGGCGGTGCAATCGTGGGGAGGGACACAGCGAATCCTTGTTCAATGAACCACCCGCTCACGATAAGGACCCGGCCATTAAAGAAAAAGTGGGCTACAGTTCCTTTTTCTCCGGAACTTTGTGTCCGCAATCGGGGGCATCATGGACAGCCTCAGTGGCTTCGCAGTGTTTGTGCAGGTGGCCGAGACCCGCAGTTTTGTCGCAGCAGGGCGCTTGCTTGGGGTGTCGGCCTCCGCCGTCGGCAAGAGCGTGGCGCGGCTGGAAGAAAGGCTCGGCGTACGGCTGTTCCACCGCAGCACGCGCAGCGTGACGCTGACCGCCGAAGGCACGCTGTTCCTGGAGCGCAGCCGCCGCGTGCTCGCCGAGATCGAAGCGGCGGAGCTGGAGCTGGCCGAAGCCACCGCGGCGCCGCGCGGCCGCTTGCGGGTGAGCCTGCCGCTGGTCAGTTCACTGGTCTTGCCCGTGCTGGGCGACTTCATGCGCGCGTATCCGGACATCGAGCTGGACCTGGATTTCACCGACCAGCTGGTCGATGTCATCGAGGAGGGCTTCGATGCGGTGGTCCGCACCGGCGAGCCCGCCGACTCGCGCCTGTCGGCGCGCAGGCTGGGTGCGTTCCAGGCGATGCTGGTGGCATCGCCCGACTACCTCGCGCAGCGTGGCACGCCGAAGCTGCCTGCCGACCTGGCCGGCCATGCCTGCCTGCATTACCGCTTTCCCCACACCGGCAAGCTCGAGGCCTGGCCGCTGCGGCGCGCGCCGGGCGAGGCCGAGCTGGCGCTGCCGACATCGATGATCTGCAACAACATCGAGACGCGCCTGTGTTTTGCGCTGCGCGGCCTGGGTATTGCCTGCCTGCCGGATTTCGCCATCCGCGAGCAGCTCGCCGATGGCAGCCTGTGCCAGGTACTGGCTGGCCATGTGGGGCCGGCCAAGGCCTTTCACGTGCTCTGGCCGGCGAGCAGGCATCCCTCGCCCAAGGTGAGGGCGCTGGTCGATTTCCTCTGCGAGCGGGTCTTTCCTGCCTAGGCGCGCTTGCCCGCGCGCTCTTCCTCCAGCAAGCGCAGCACGCGCCGCTGGATCTTGCCGGTGGTGGTCATCGGCAGCTGGTCGATGAACTCGATCGCCTTCGGGTATTCATACGGCGCCAGCTGGCCGCGCACATGCGCCTGGAGCTCCGTGACCAGCGCCGCGTCGCCGTCGAACGAGCGCGCCACCGACGGCGTCAGCACCACGAAGGCCTTGACCACGGCGCCGCGCTCGGGGTCGGGCGAGGGCACCACGGCGCAGTTGGACACCGCCGGATGCTTGAGCAGGCAGTTCTCGATCTCGCTCGGCCCGATGCGGTAGCCCGAGGACTTGAACACATCGTCGGCACGCCCCTGGTACCACAGGTAGCCATCGGCATCGACGCGCGCCAGGTCGCCGGTGCGGCACCAGCGCAGGCCATCGCGCTCGGCGTACTTGCCCGCGGTGGCGGCCTCGTTCTTCCAGTAGCCGAGGAAGAACACCGGGTCCGGATGCCCGGCGCTGTCGGTGGCGCATACCGCGACCTCGCCGTCCTCGCCCGGCGCGCAGGGCCGGCCTTCGTCGTCGATCACCTGCACGCGGTGGCCCGGATAGGGACGCCCCATCGAGCCCGGCCGTGCCGGCCAGCCCAGCTGCTCGTCGTCGTTCTGCGCGGTGCAGTTGCCGACGATGTAGTTGATCTCGGTCTGGCCGAACATCTCGTTGACGATCACGCCCAGCGCATCGCGGCACCAGCCGAACACGGTCTCGCCCACGGCCTCGCCCGCGCTCATCAGCGCACGCAGCCTGATGTCGTAGCGCTGCCGCGGCTCGGGGCAGGCCTTCATCATCTGCTTGAGCGCGGTCGGGAACAGGAAGGTGTTGGTGACGGCGTAGCGCTCCAGCAGCTCGAAGGCGCGCTCGGCGGAGAAGCGGCCCTGGTAGCCGACGATGGGCTTGCCGAAATACAGCGCCGGCATCAGCGCATCCCACAGGCCGCCGGTCCAGGCCCAGTCGGCCGGGCTCCAGAACACGTCGTCGTCCTGCGGATACCAGTTCTGCGAGCAGACGAAGCCGGTCAGGTTGCCGATCAGCGCGCGGTGCGGGATCAGCGCGCCCTTGGGCGGGCCGGTGGTGCCGCTGGTGTAGATCAGCACCGCGGCCTCGTCGGCCTTGGTCTGCTCGGCGACAAAAGTCGGCAGCTGCGCGGCCAGCAGCACTTCCCAGTCGTGGTCGCCGCGGCCATGCGCGCCGCCGGCGGCAATCACGGTGGCCAGCGTCGGGCATTCCGGGCGCGCGGCCAGCACATTGTCGATGGAAGTCTCGTCGGCAATCGCCACGTTGGCTTCGCTGTGTGCGATACGGTAGGCCAGCGCCTCGGGCCCGAACAGCATCGACAGCGGCATGGCGATGGCGCCGAGCTGGTAGATCGCCATATGCGCGATCACGGTCTCGATCCGCTGCGGCATCACGATCGCCACGCGGTCGCCGCGTGCCACGCCCAGTGCGCGCAGCGCCGCCGACAGCCGGTTGGCTTCGGCCTGGATATGGGCAAAGGTATGCGCGTTGCGGCGGCCGTCCTCGTGCTCGGTATAGACCGCGATGCGGTCCATCGTGGCCGGGTCGCGCGCCCAGCGCCCGCAGCAGGCCTCGGCGATATTGAAATGCGGGGGGATTTCCCAGCGGAAGGATTCATACAGGGCGCGATAGTCGTCGCGCCGGCTTGCCGGCAAGGCAGCTAAGGCCATCCAAAGTCTCCGGTAGGTCCGGCTCGCGCGGCCACGGCGCCCCCGGGATGGCGGCGACCGCTATAATGCGCACAAGCGAACGATCGTTCTATTTTGTGTGGGCTTCCCTCGCCAGCCCCCGTGGCGCCGCGCCCGGCGGCAGGAAGACCCGCGCGCAAGGGTGGAGACAATGACAATCAAGGAAACCTCGCGGTCTGAATTTATCACGTTGCGCGGGCTGCGCTACCACGTGCGCCACTGGGGCCAGCCCGGCGCGCGCAAGCTGTTCATGCTGCATGGCTGGATGGATGTGGCCGCGTCGTTCCAGTTCCTGGTCGACCACCTGCGCGGCGACTGGCATGTGATTGCGCCTGACTGGCGCGGGTTTGGCGAGACCGACTGGCCCACGCGCTACCCGGGCACGCAGTCGTACTGGTTCGCGGACTATATCGCCGACCTCGAGGCCTTGCTCGACCATTACGAGCCCGACGGCCAGGTCGACCTGGTCGGCCACAGCATGGGCGCCAACGTGATCTGCCTGTATGCCGGCATCCGCCCGCAGCGCGTGCGCCGCGTGGTAGACCTGGAGGGCTTCGGCATGACGGCGACGCGGCCGGTGCATGCACCGAAGCGCTATGCGCGCTGGCTCGACGAACTGCGCACCGGCTCGGCGCTGAAGACGTATGACAGCGTGGACGGCGTCGCTGCCCGGCTGCAGAAGACCAACCCGCGCCTGCCCGACGACCGTGCCGCCTTCCTGGCCGCGCACTGGTCGCGACGCAATGCGGAGGGCCGCTGGGAGATCCTGGGAGATCCGGCGCACAAGCTGGTCAACCCGATGCTGTACCGGCTCGATGAGGTGATGGCGATCTGGGAGCAGGTCAGCGCGCCAGTGCTGCATGTGGAAGCGCGCGATTCTGAAACGCTGCGCAATATCGCCCACAAGCAGGCCATCGACGAATTCAAGGAGCGCTTCCGCGCCTTCCGCGACTTCCGTGAAGCGATGGTCGATGACGCCGGCCACATGCTGCATCACGACCAGCCCGCCGCGGTGGCGGAGCTGGTGGAATCGTTCTGCAGCGCGGTGTGAGCGCTGGCGCCGCCGCTTGTATGTTCAAACCAGACCAGTGCGGTAAAGTCTGAGCGTCGTTTAGACGGCCAGACCGGCCCGTGTAGTT
>NZ_JBYSYA010000042.1:0-34336 GCF_058782785.1 Cupriavidus sp. FW306-01-F10A | reverse complement strand
GGCTTGCGGTTTACAACTGCTTCGGCGGCTAACAATGAAAAATGCCGTTCAGTCTTAACTGAACGGCATTACACCCTGAGGTGCCCTTTGTCGTTCCGGAGCGCCTGGCGGCGCGCGCTTACTGCTTGGGTTCGGTGATAAAGCCGATCTTGCCCAGGCCGCCGTGCTGCGCGGCGGCCATGACTTCGGCCACGCGCTCGTAGCGCACCTCGCGGTCCGCGCGCAGGTGCAGCTCAGGCTGCGGCTGCTGCTGCGCGGCCAACGCGATATTGCTTGCCAGCGTGGCCTGGTCCACTTCCACCTGGTTCCAGAAGACCTTGCCGGCAGCGTCGATCGAGACGTTGATGTTCTGCGGCTTCGGGTCGTTCGGGGTGTTGGTGGCGCGCGGCAGGTCGATCTTCACCGCGTGGTTGATCACGGGGATGGTGATGATGAAGATGATCAGCAGCACCAGCATGACGTCGACCAGCGGCGTCATGTTGATCTCGCTCATCACCTCGTCGTCGTCGCCGTCGAGAGTACCGAATGCCATGATGACTTCCTTGCTTGCGGTTTAGCGCTGTGCCGCGGCCAGGCGCACGGTGCCGTCCTCGGCGCGGGCGCCGGTGGGGCGCACGCGCGCACCGGTGACGAAGTAGGCGTGCAGGTCGTGGGCAAAGCGGTTGAGCTTCGAGATCACCGACTTGTTGCCGCGGGTGAGGGCGTTATAGCCCAGCACGGCGGGAATTGCCACGGCCAGGCCGAAGGCAGTCATGATCAGCGCCTCGCCCACGGGGCCGGCAACCTTGTCGATGGTCGGCACGCCCGAGGCGCCGATGCCGATCAGCGCGTGGTAGATGCCCCACACGGTGCCGAACAGGCCCACGAACGGTGCGGTCGAGCCCACCGAAGCCAGCACCGCCAGGCCCGATTGCATGTGCGCCACCGACTCGTCGATGGAGCTCTTGAGCGAGCGGGTCAGCCAGTCGGAGATGTCCATCACGTCGTGCAGCTGCGGCTGGCTGGCGCGGTGGTGCTGGGCGGCTTCCTTGCCGGCGATGGCCAGCGTGCGGAACGGGTTGGAATCGCCGGCGCCCAGGGTTTCGAGCGCGTGGTCGAAATCGTCCGAGTGCCAGAAGCGCTTTTCCGCGCCGTGCGCCATCTTCTTCAGGCGCACCAGATCCCACGCCTTGGTAAGGATCACGATCCATGAGGCGAGCGACATGATCAGCAGAATGATCGCGGTCGCACGCATGACGAAGTCGCCTTGCGTCCAGAGGTGGGAGAGTCCGAGGTCCTGCATGTGTTGGTTCCTGGTGAGTTCGCTTGGTTTAGGTCAGATCAGAGATCGGAAATCTGGGGCGGTCAGTTCAGTTCGAAGCCGATCGGCTGCTGCGCCGTGACGGCGACGGCGCGGCCGTTGTCCATGTAAGGCTTGCAGCGCATGGCCTGCACGGCCTCTACCGCGGCCTGGTCCAGGCGCGATGAACCGCTCGAGGATACGACGGAAGTCTTCACGACCTTGCCGCTTTCGTCGGTGGTCAGGCGCACCACGGCCTTGCCGGTCTCGCCCATGCGGCGTGACTGGGAAGGATACTTCGGTTGCGGCGCCGTGCACTGGATTTCGCCGATGCCGACTGCACGCGGCGCGGCGGATACCGGTGCAGGGGCGGGCTCAGGTGCCGGTGCCGGGGGTGCCGGCGGCGCGGGAGGAGCCTCGGGCGCGTTCGGTGTCGGCGGCAGGCTGGCTACCGGCTGCGGGGTTGGCTTGGGCTGCGGCGGGGTCGGCTTGGGCGTGGTCACCTTCACCTGCTTGGGCGGGGTTTCCTGTTTGGGCTTGGGTTTGGGCGGCTCCGGCGGGGCTTCCTGCTTGGGAGGCTCCAGCGGGATGATGCGCGCGACGATCTCCGGCGAGATCACCGCCTCGGTCAGCTTGCGGCCCAGGCCGCTTTGGATCAGGTAGAGCAGGCCGACGTGGAACAGCAGTACGGCGAGCGTAATCTTGAAGAAGCGTTGGTCGAACATGTGTCAACAACAAAAGTCTGCCAGCGGTGGCACCGCGGCGGCGCTGTGCGCCGTCACTTGCGATAAAACAGGATCAGCGAGATGCCGCAACCGACCAGCAGGCTAAGCAGCAATTCCATGATAAACGCTCCTTCAACTGGGTTGCCGTGGGAGCGCCACTCTGGGGCAGCGTGTCAGCGGGCTAGTATAAACGATAATGATTCTTATTTGTTGTGATTTGTGCGTCGCAACTGGAATTTTCTGGCCCGGCACGTTATACCGGCAAGTCCAGGCAGCATTTCGGGAGGTGATGCAGCGGTGCACGCGCGCTGGCGCGCTCTGGCACTTTGCCGTGCTTCGGTGCCCCAGGCCACAATCGGCGGCGCCCGTTGCGCACAGGCATGCGCGGTTGGTACCAAAGCGCGCTAGCATAGGAAGAAACTGCAGACGTGGCGGTGTCCGGTCGCGGCCCCGCCATCGCGCACAGCGCGCTCGGGGACCCGTCCATGGACTTCACACGTTTTGCTGAAGATGACCGATCGACGATTCTGCGCTCCATGCCTGGCACATCGTCCAGTTCAGCATTGGATTGGATGTGCGCCCAGTTTGCCCTGCGCGTGGTGTGCGCACTGGGTCCGCGCTTCAACCTGCGCAGCAATATCAACGATGTCCTGACCGTCAGCGCGCAGGAGATGGTGTGGCCGTACGGCGTGGTGCTGCGCGTGCAGCGCTTCCTGGCCGCGCGCTGCGCCGACATGCCCGCCTGGAAGGGCACCGCCCGCCTGACCCCTGAGGAATTCCTGGACCGCCACGGACAGTGGAACAGCGCTTTCGATGAGAGCGCGCTGTTCTATTACCTGGACGAGTACGTCAAGCACCACGCCAAGGACATGTTCGCCGTGTTCGACGCGTCCGCCGCTGCCATCGCCCAGCGCCTGGAAGGCGAGCGCGTGCTGCTGGTGCGCAATATCGACATGCTCAGCCATGTGCTGGACCTGCCCGAGCACGAGCGCAAGCTGCTGCTGTACGCGGCGCTGGCCAAGTACAAGCGCGACCTGCGCGCGGTGATGGTCGACTGCAAGGTGGCGCACAGCCAGGAGGCGTTCCAGATCCTGGCCGGCCTGACCGGCGCCGGCGCCGCCGACGTGGCTGCCTCGCTGCGGCCGGGCTCGCGGCTGGAGACGCTGAACCTGATCGAGCAGCCGCTGCCGGAAAACAGCGTGACCGACCTGGGCGACCTGATGCGGCTCTCGGACCGGCTGCTGCACGTGCTGCTGGGCAACTACGCCAACGAAGCCGAGATGATGGCGGTGTTCACGCGCCCGGCCGCGCCGCCCACGCTGACCACGGCCGACTATCCCCATGTCGAGACCGACGCGCGCTACCTGTGCGCGCTGCTGAGCAATGCCACGCGCCAGCATGCGAGCGGCGTCAACGTGCTGATCTATGGCCCGCCCGGCACCGGCAAGACCGAGTTTGCGCGGCTGCTGGCGCGCGAGGCGGGCTGCGAGCTGTATGAAGTCGATTGCCTGGACCGCGACGGCAACAGCCTGTCGGGCAAGGACCGCTACCGCTCGCTGCAGGTGTCGCAGGCCTTCCTGCGCGGGCGTGCCCATACCGCGCTGCTGTTCGATGAGGTGGAAGACGTCTTCCCGGGCAGCGCGCGCGAGCTGATGAGCCTGTTCGGCCAGGAAGACACGCGCGCCTCGGTCAACGGCAAGGCCTGGGTCAACCAGACGCTCGAGCAGAACCCGGTGCCGGTGATCTGGATCTCGAATTCGATCCGGCAGATCGACCCGGCCTACCTGCGCCGTTTCCAGTTCCACCTGGAGCTGAAGATCCCGCCGCCGCTGGTGCGCGAGAACATCATCCGCAAGCACCTGGGCGGGCTGGACGTCAGCGACGCCTTTATCACCGGGCTGGCCGGGCGCAAGACGCTGACGCCGGCGCAGGTGCAGTCGGCCGCGCGCTTTGTCGAGCTGGCGCGGCCCGACGTGGAAGAGCCGGTGGAAGCGCTGATCCTGCGCCAGCTGGAACACGCCGACCGCGCCATGGGGCTGCGCCCCGAGGCCGAGGCGCGCTCGGTGGTCACGCACTACCGGCTGGAGAACCTGCACCTTGAAACCCGCTACGAGGTGGTCAAGATCGTCGACGCGCTGCGCGTGCGCCAGCGCGGCACGCTGTGCTTCTACGGCCCGCCCGGCACCGGCAAGACCGCGCTGGCCGAGCATATCGCGGCCGAGCTGGACCTGCCGCTGATGATCCGCCGCGCCTCCGACCTGATGAGCAAATATGTGGGCGAGACCGAGCAGCAGATCGCCGCCATGTTCGCGCGCGCCGAAGAGGATGGGGCGGTGCTGCTGCTGGATGAGGCCGACAGCTTCATGCAGAGCCGCCAGCAGGCGGTGCGCAATTATGAGATCTCCGAGGTCAACGAGATGCTGCAGGGCATGGAGCGCTTTAACGGCATCTTTATCTGCACTACCAACCTGTTCGACCGCATCGATGAGGCCGCGCTGCGCCGCTTCTCTTTCAAGATCCGCTTCCTGGCGCTCAAGCCCACGCAGCGCGTGGCGATGTTTGTCGACGAGGCGCTCGACGGCGATGCCGCCGGCCTGACCGACAGCATGCGCCGTGAACTGGATGCGATGGATTGCCTGACGCCGGGCGACTTCGCCACGGTCAAGCGCCAGTGCGTGCTGTTGGGCGAGGCGCTGACGCCGGACGAGTTCCTGGCACAGCTGCGCCAGGAACACGCGATCAAGCCCGAGGTGCGGGAGCACCGGCCACTGGGCTTCCTGCAGTAGGGGAAGGCGCCGCTCAGAGGTCAGAGCGCCGGCGCCGGCTCGATCACCACGGTTTCCGCATCCGCTTCCACCTGCAACAGCGTGGCTGCCATCGCGCGCAGATGCGCGGCGTCCTTGGTCGAGGCAAAGCGGTCGTGCGGCGTGGCATCGGGCGCGGCGGCCAGCTTGTGTTCGGCCAGCTTGCGTGCCAGCTGGCGCGCAATGGCGCTGCCGGTGTCGACCAGTGCCAGCTGGTCGCCAACCATCGCCCGGATCGTGCCGGAGAGAAAAGGGTAATGGGTGCAGCCCAGCACCAGCGTGTCGGCGCCTGCCTCCAGCATGGGCGTCAGGTAGGCATCCAGGCGCTGGCGCACGGCCGGGCCGTCGGTCTCGCCTTGCTCGATCAGCGACACCAGCCCCAGGCCCGCCTCGCACAGGAAGCGGCTTTCGCCTTCCAGCGATGTCAGCAGCCGCGCGAACTTGGCGCTCTTGAGGGTATTGGCGGTGGCCAGCACGCCCACGACCTTGCTGCGGCTGGCCGCGGCGGCGGGCTTGAGGCCGGGCTCGACGCCGATGATCGGCACCGTCAGCCGCTCGCGTAGTGTCTGCACTGCATGCATGGTGGCGGTATTGCAGGCGATCACGAGCGCCTTGCAACCCTGGCCAAGCAGCCATTCGCAGGCCTGCAGCGTGCGCGCCTCGACAAAGGCCTCGGGCTTCTCGCCATAGGGCGCGTATTTTGAATCCGCCAGGTACAGCAGCGATTCATGGGGCAGCAGCGCGCGGATCTCGCGCAGCACGGACAGGCCGCCAAGGCCGGAATCGAAGACGCCGATGGGTGCGGGGTTCACTGGGGTGCGGGGACGACAAGAATCAAGGTAGAAAAAAACCGGGTCGGAACCCGGCTTCTTTTTCGAGCGCGACGGCAGATTCTACCGTCCTGCCAGGCTTACAGCGCGGCGACCGGGATCTTGCCGATCTTGGCCTGCCATTCCGCGGGGCCGGTCTTGTGCACCGAGGTGCCTTCGCTGTCCACGGCGACCGTCACCGGCATGTCCTTGACGTCGAACTCGTAGATCGCTTCCATGCCGAGGTCTTCGAAGCCGACCACCTTGGCTTCCTTGATCGCCTTGGCCACCAGGTAGGCGGCGCCGCCCACGGCCATCAGGTAGGCCGACTTGTGCTTCTTGATGGCCTCGATCGCCACCGGGCCGCGCTCGGCCTTGCCGATCATCGAGATCAGGCCGGTTTCGGCCAGCATCATCTCGGTGAACTTGTCCATGCGCGTGGCGGTGGTGGGGCCGGCCGGGCCGACGGCCTCGTCGCGCACCGGATCGACCGGGCCGACGTAGTAGATCACGCGGTTTTTGAAGTCCACCGGCAGCTTCTCGCCCTTGGCCAGCATGTCGGCGATACGCTTGTGCGCGGCGTCGCGGCCAGTCAGCATCTTGCCGTTGAGCAGCAGGGTCTGGCCCGGCTTCCACGAGGCGACTTCTTCCGGCGTCAGCGTGTTCAGGTCGACGCGCTTGGAGGTCTCGGTGTTCGGGGCCCACTCTACCTTCGGCCATTGCGACAGGTCAGGCGCTTCCAGCTTGGCCGGGCCGCTGCCGTCCAGCGTGAAGTGCACGTGGCGGGTGGCGGCGCAGTTGGGGATCATCGCGACCGGCTTGGACGCGGCGTGGGTCGGGCAGGCCATGATCTTGACGTCCAGCACGGTGGCCAGGCCGCCCAGGCCCTGCGCGCCGATGCCCAGCGCGTTGACCTTCTCGTACAGCTCGACGCGCAGTTCCTCGACCCAGTCCTTGGGGCCGCGGGCGATGATGTCCTGAATGTCGATGGACTCCATCAGCGATTCCTTGGCCATCACCATGGCCTTCTCGGCGGTGCCGCCGATGCCGATGCCCAGCATGCCCGGCGGGCACCAGCCGGCGCCCATGGTCGGCACGGTCTTCAGCACCCAGTCGACGATCGAGTCGGACGGGTTCAGCATCACGAACTTGGACTTGTTCTCCGAGCCGCCGCCCTTGGCCGCGACCTGGATGTCGACGGTGTTGCCCGGCACCACTTCGTAGTGGATCACGGCCGGGGTGTTGTCCTTGGTGTTCTTGCGGCCGCCTTCGGGCGGGCTGACGATCGAGGCGCGCAGCACGTTGTCCGGATGCGTGTAGCCGCGGCGCACACCCTCGTTGATCATGTCGGTCAGGCCCATGGTGGCGCCATCCCAGCGCACGTCCATCCCCACCTTGACGAAGATCGTGACAATGCCGGTGTCCTGGCAGATCGGGCGCTTGCCCTCGGCACACATGCGGCTGTTGGTCAGGATCTGCGCGATCGCGTCCTTGGCCGCCGGGCTCTGCTCCAGCTCATAGGCGCGGCCCAGGCTGGTGATGTAGTCCATCGGGTGGTAGTAGCTGATGTACTGCAGGGAGTCGGCGACGCTCTGGATGAGGTCTTCTTGCTTGATGACAGTCATTTTGTGGGGAGGGCAGCGGTGAAACACAGCCTGAAATCATACACTGAGCCGAGGCGCTCTGCCCGGCTGCATACATCCGTCTACAACCGATAATGTGCGGCAAACGCCGCTGCCTGCGCGGGGGCGGGCCCAAAAGCAAAAACCGCGGCACATGGCCGCGGTCTGGCTGGGACTAGGCGTCCGATGGCGCACGAATGTGATTAGTGCTTGGCAGGTGCGCCGGCCGGGTGCGACACCATCCGGTCCACCCAGGCCATGGCGACCGCCGACAGCAGGAAGGCAATATGGATGGCCACCTGCCACATGATGGTGTGCGTGGTCCGTTGCTCGGCATCGATAAAGGTCTTGAGCAGGTGGATCGACGAAATCCCGATCAGCGCCATCGACAGCTTGACCTTGAGCACCCCGGCGTTGACGTGGTCCAGCCATTCCGGCTCGTCCGGATGGTTGTCGATGCCCAGGCGCGAGACAAAGGTCTCATAGCCGCCCACGATCACCATGATCAGCAGGTTGGAGATCATCACCACGTCGATCAGGCCCAGCACCACCAGCATGATCTTGTTCTCGTCGAACTCGGTCACATGCGCCAGCAGGTGCCAGACCTCGACCAGGAAGTGGTAGACATAGACGCCCTGGGCCACGATCAGGCCCAGGTAAAGCGGCAACTGCAGCCAGCGCGACGCGAAGATGATGCTCGGGATCGGCCGCATGGTCTGCGGCCTGGTCATTGGATTGGAAGCCATGGGCGGGGCGGTGTCAGCGAGTTGAAAGGCGGCGTGGATTGTACCAAGCGCCGATGACCGGGCGCTGTTACCGACCGTAACCGAATCGTTCGTCGCCGGCGTGGCTCAGGCCGCGGCGCCGGGATCGGCGCCGGCCGCCTTGCCGCGCCACGCGCCGCGCGCGATCCGCCCCGGCCAGCTGGCCAGCACGATCCCGGCCAGCACGCACGCCAGCGCCACCCCATGCGGCCAGCCCGGCTGCTCGCCCAGGAAGGCGATGCCGTAGGTGGCAGCCGCCACCGGCAGCACCGAGGTGAACACCCCCGCCAGCTGCGCCGGCACATGGCGGATGCCCTTCATCCACAGCCAGAACGAGAACACGCTGGCCGACAGCGCATACCACAGCAGCATCAGCCAGGTCTGCGTGGGCACCGGCGACGCATCGAAGTCCAGCAGCGGCACCAGCCCCAGCGGCAGCATCAGCAGCCCGCCAATCAAATGCGTGTAGGCACAGATCTCGATCGCGGCCAGCGTCTGCGTGAGCCGCCGCGACAGGATCACGTAGATCGATTCGCACACCACCGCGCCCATGATCATCAGGTTGCCCAGCCATGCTTGGCTGCCGCTGCCGGCACCGTGCGCGTCGCCCCGGGCGATATTCAGCACGGCGATGCCGGTCATCGCCAGCAGCACCGATGCCACCGTGCGCCGCGACAGCCGCTCGCGCAGCAGCAGCCACGACAGGATCGCCACCGTGGCCGGGATGGTGCTGGTGATCACGCCGGCCGCCATGGCGCTGGTCAGCCGCACGCCATTGAGCATCAGCAGGGTAAACAGGAAGGTGCCGAAGAACGCCTGCAGGAACAGGTTCAGCCATTCCCCGCGCGAGACCCGGCGCATGCGCGCGGGCCGGTACCAGGGTGCCAGGCAGACGATGGCAATGACAAAACGCAGCAGCGCGAACAGCAGCACCGGCACATGCGCGATGATCGATTTGCCGAGGCCCACGTTGCTGCCGACCAGCGCCATCGAGGCAACCAGGAAGAGGGCGTAGACCGGGGAGAATGCTGAAGGATTGGCGGGCACGGGTACGGCCTTGGTCGTCCGGCGGGCGCCGCGGCGCCTTGGCGCGGCGGGTGCTGAGCCGGCGGGAGCGGCAAGGGTAAGCGCCGCGATCAAGTATGGAACTCGCGGATTATAGCTGTGCTAGCCTAATGGAGAAGGCTGCACTTTCGCTGCGCGTGCGTGGATTTTTCCCGCTGCATTGCAACAAGTTGCAGGCACACCCAGGCCCACCGTCAGGTCTTACCGTCAGGTTTAAGTAAGCCGTCGGGCGTAACGTGGCAGCCAAAGCCAGTCCAAAATCAGGAGACAAACTTATGTCCGCCATCGAATCGGTGATGCAAGAGCATCGCGTGTTCAACCCGCCGGAAGGCTTCGCCAGCCAGGCCGCGATCCCCAGCATGGAGGCCTACCAGGCGCTGTGCGACGAAGCCGAGCGTGACTATGAAGGCTTCTGGGCGCGCCACGCGCGCGAGCTGCTGCACTGGACCAAGCCCTTCACCAAGGTGCTGGACGAAAGCAACGCACCGTTCTACAAGTGGTTCGAAGACGGCGAGCTCAACGCCTCTTACAACTGCCTGGACCGCAATCTGCAGAACGGCAATGCGGACAAGGTCGCGATCGTGTTCGAGGCCGATGACGGCACCGTGACGCGCGTCACCTACCGCGAGCTGCATGGCAAGGTGTGCCGCTTCGCCAACGGCCTGAGGGCGCTCGGCATCAAGAAGGGCGACCGCGTGGTGATCTACATGCCGATGTCGGTCGAAGGCGTGGTCGCGATGCAGGCCTGCGCACGCCTGGGCGCCACGCACTCGGTGGTGTTCGGCGGCTTCTCGGCCAAGTCGCTGCAGGAGCGGCTGGTGGACGTGGGCGCGGTGGCGCTGATCACCGCCGACGAGCAGATGCGCGGCGGCAAGGCGCTGCCGCTCAAGGCCATCGCCGACGATGCGCTGGCGCTGGGTGGCTGCGAGGCCGTCAGGAACGTGATCGTCTACCGCCGCACCGGCGGCAAGGTTGCCTGGACCGAAAGCCGCGACCGCTGGATGGAAGATGTCAGCGCCGGCCAGCCGGATACCTGCGAAGCCGAGCCGGTGAGCGCCGAGCACCCGCTGTTCGTGCTCTACACCTCCGGCTCCACCGGCAAGCCCAAGGGCGTGCAGCACAGCACCGGCGGCTACCTGCTGTGGGCGCTGATGACAATGAAGTGGACCTTCGATATCAAGCCCGACGACCTGTTCTGGTGTACCGCGGACATCGGCTGGGTCACCGGTCATACCTACATCGCCTATGGCCCGCTGGCCGCCGGCGCGACCCAGGTGGTGTTCGAGGGCGTGCCCACGTACCCCCACGCCGGCCGCTTCTGGGACATGATCGCGCGCCACAAGGTCAGCATCTTCTACACCGCGCCGACCGCGATCCGCTCGCTGATCAAGGCCGCCGAGGCCGACGAGAAGATCCACCCGAAGCAGTACGACCTGTCCAGCTTGCGCCTGCTCGGCACCGTGGGCGAGCCGATCAACCCCGAAGCCTGGATGTGGTACTACAAGAACATCGGCAACGAGCGCTGCCCGATCGTCGACACCTTCTGGCAGACCGAAACCGGCGGCCACATGATCACGCCGCTACCGGGCGCGACGCCGCTGGTGCCGGGTTCGTGCACGCTGCCGCTGCCGGGCATCATGGCCGCCATCGTCGACGAGACCGGCCATGACGTGCCCAACGGCAACGGCGGCATCCTGGTGGTCAAGCGTCCGTGGCCGGCCATGATCCGCACCATCTGGGGCGATCCGGAGCGCTTCAGGAAGAGCTACTTCCCCGAAGAGCTCGGCGGCAAGCTCTACCTGGCCGGCGACGGCTCGATCCGCGACAAGGACACCGGCTACTTCACCATCATGGGCCGCATCGACGACGTGCTGAACGTGTCGGGCCACCGCATGGGCACGATGGAGATCGAGTCAGCGCTGGTGGCCAACCCGCTGGTGGCCGAAGCCGCCGTGGTGGGCCGCCCCGACGACATGACCGGCGAGGCCATCTGCGCCTTCGTCGTGCTCAAGCGTTCGCGTCCGACTGGCGAAGAGGCCGTCAAGATCGCGACGGAACTGCGCAACTGGGTCGGCAAGGAGATCGGCCCGATCGCCAAGCCCAAGGACATCCGCTTTGGCGACAACCTGCCCAAGACGCGCTCGGGCAAGATCATGCGGCGCCTGCTGCGGTCGCTGGCCAAGGGAGAGGAAATCACGCAGGACACCTCGACGCTGGAGAATCCGGCCATCCTGGAGCAGCTCAAGCAGGCACAGTGATCGCCTAGCTTCGGCCCGATCGAGCCCTTGAACCCGCCGCCGCGTTCCCGCGCGCCGGCGGGTTTGTTACGATAGCCCCCCACCGACCACGGACCGTCCCCCATGCCTGAAGCCCAGTCGCGCTTTCGCCGACGGTTGCTGCTGTACTACGGCCTGTTCACGCTAGGGTTGTTCGGCTTCGTCGGCATGATGGGGCTGCTGGAAAAGTCCAACGCCGATGCGCTGTGGCTCGGCTACGTCTTCCTCTTCATCACCATCGCGATCTATGCCTGCATCGGGCTGATCTGCCGCACCTCTGACCTGAACGAGTACTACGTTGCCTCGCGGCGCGTGCCGGCGCTGTTCAACGGCATGGCGATTGCCGCCGACTGGATGAGCGCGGCGTCCTTCATCGGCCTGGCCGGCATCCTGTTTTCCTCGGGCTACGAAGGGCTGGCCTATGTGATGGGCTGGACTGGCGGCTACTGCCTGGTGGCCTTCCTGCTGGCGCCGTACCTGCGCAAGTACGGCGGCTACACCATTCCCGATTTCCTCGCGGCGCGCTACGGCAACGGCAAGCCCGGCGGCAACCTGCCAGTGCGCGCGATCGCGGTGCTGGCGGCTTCGCTCTGCTCCTTCGTCTACCTGGTGGCGCAGATCCAGGGCGTGGGGCTGGTGGTGACGCGCTTTATCGGCGTGGAGTTTGCCGTCGGCATCTTCTTCGGGCTGGCCGGCATCCTGGTGTGCTCGTTCCTGGGCGGCATGCGCGCGGTCACGTGGACGCAGGTGGCGCAGTACATCATGATGATCGTCGCCTTCCTGGTCACGGTATCGATGATCGCGTGGAAGCATCACCACGAAGCGCTGCCGCAGCTCAGCTACGGCACGCTGCTGTCGCAACTGGACGCGCGCGAGCAGCAACTGGAGCGCGAGCCGGCCGAGCAGGCCGTGCGCGAGTACTACCGGCAGCAGGCCATCCTGCTGCAGGAGCGCATCGCCCGGTTGCCCGATTCCTTTGCTCAGGAGCGCGACGCGCTCGACGCGCGGCTGCAGGACCTGCGCACGCGTAATGCGCCGCTGCGCGACATCAAGTCGCTGGAGCGCGAACGGCTGGAATTCCCGCGCGACCCTGCTGCGGCACAGCAGCAGTGGAACCAGCAGCGGGCAGACGCACTGGCCCGCAGCCGCCATTCGCTGTCATCGACCGAGCCCTATCCCGCGGCATCGGAGCAGGAGCGCAAGACCAAGCGGCTGAATTTTGTATTGCTGGTGTTCTGCCTGATGGTCGGCACCGCCAGCCTGCCGCACATCCTGACGCGGCTCTACACTACCCCGTCGGTCAAGGAAACGCGCAACTCCGTGGCCTGGGCCGTGTTCTTCATCGCCTTGCTGTACGTGTCCGCGCCCACGCTGGCTGCGCTGGTCAAATACGAGTTCTTCCAGCACCTGGTGGGAACCCCCTACGCCGAATTGCCGCAGTGGGTGGTGCAATGGCGCAAGGTCGATCCACCCGTGTTCGGCATCCGCGATGTCAACGGCGACGGCATCGTGCAATGGGCCGAGATCCTGCTGCAGCCCGACATGATCGTGCTGGCCGCCCCGGAAATCGCCGGCCTGCCATACGTGATCTCCGGCCTGATCGCCGCCGGCGCCCTGGCCGCTGCGCTGTCCACCGCCGACGGCCTGCTGCTGACCATCGCCAATGCGCTCTCGCACGACGTCTTCTATCACATGGTCGACCGCCAGGCGAGCCACCAGCGCCGCGTCACCACCGCCAAGATCGTGTTGCTGGGCGTGGCGCTTTTTGCCTCCTACGTCACATCGCTGCGCCCCGGCAATATCCTGTTCCTGGTCGGCGCCGCGTTCTCACTGGCCGCCTCCAGCTTCTTCCCGGTGCTGGTCCTCGGCATCTTCTGGCGCCGCACCACCGCCGCCGGCGCAGTCGCCGGCATGGCCGCCGGGCTGGGCGTGGCGGTCTACTACATCATCGTCAACTATCCGTTCTTCACCCGCATGACCGGCATCTTCGGCAACCGCTGGTTCGGCGTCGACCCGATCGCCTCCGGCGCTTTCGGCGTGCCGGCGGGCTTCGCCGTGGCCATCATCGTCAGCCTGCTGACACCACGCAATGCACCGGTGATCGACCGGTTGGTTAGCTACCTGCGCAAGGGGTAGGGCGGATGGGCTTGTCAAGTAAGGCGGGATACGGCGACGAAGCACTGGATTCGCCAGGCAACTCTGCTATAATCTCGGACTTCCCGGAGAGATGGATGAGTGGTTTAAGTCGCACGCCTGGAAAGCGTGTATAGGTTAATAGCCTATCGGGGGTTCGAATCCCCCTCTCTCCGCCAGAACACTATGCACAGCAAAGCCGCCCGTCTGGGCGGCTTTTTTGTTTCCAGTCCCTGGTGGCTTCGTAATGCCTGAAGGGCTCAAAGAAAAGCCCTCGGCCAGGGTAGGCGAGGGCTGAAGTAGTAGTGGGCGAGTCGCGGGATCGCCCGTGAGCGATGGTCGTATAGGACCTTGTATCGCGCATCCCTCTAAATAGAGGTGTTGCCGCAAGGCGACATGCTATGCCAGCCATCGCGGCGAAGGCATGGCTTCCCTCTCGGCGCGCCGGATTGGATGAGCGCGTCGATCCAGTTGTTCTGGCCATGAGAGGGCTTCCGCCATGTACCCGGTGCCCGGTATCCTCCCGGCCATGACCAAACTCACCTTCGAACTCGAAATCCGCCCCGCCTTGCCCGCAGACGCGCAAGCGGTGGAAGCCATCCTGACCGACACCTACCTCGGCACCTGGAAGCCGCAACTGACAGCCGCCGCGGCAGCTGCCTTCGAACGGCAAGGCAAGACCCGAAGCTACGTCGAAGCGCGCCTGCAAGCATTCCGCGTAGCCTGCGTGGATGGCGTGCCCGCCGCGATGCTGGATTGGGAGAACAACTTTATCTGGGCCCTGCATGTCGGGCGGGCATGGCAACGCATGGGGCTGGGCGGGGCGCTGCTGGCCCATGCCGAAGGCGCGATTGCCCGCGCCGGGCATCGCGAGGCGAGGCTGGAGACGGACACGTTCAACGTGCAAAGCCGCGCGTTCTACCGGCGCCATGGCTATGCCGAGATCGATTTCTATCCCGACGAGAGCTGGGACAGTGGCTTTACCACTGTGCTGTTGTCGAAAGCGCTGCCGCCAGCCTGAGTGTGCGCGCCGGCGCCGGCGCCGGCTTGGCACGGGTAGCCAACCTCATGCGCAAATTGCATGAACCTGCGTGGCTGCCCGTGAAAGAATCAGGCGTCTTTTTCGAATCTCTAGCACTTGCCCCCATGTCCGACCCCATCGTCCACCTCAACGGCACCCTGACCCCTCTCTCCGAAGCCCGCATCCCCGTCCTCGACCGCGGCTTCATCTTTGGCGATGGCATCTACGAAGTCATCCCTTACTACAACGGCAAGCCATTCCGCGCAGAGCAGCATCTGGCCCGCCTGCACCGCAGCCTGGAGGGCATCGGGATTTCCGATCCGTACAGCGCCGGGCAGTGGCTGGAGCTGGTCGGCGAGGTGGTCGAGGCCAACGGCCTGTCGGACCAGCTGGTCTACATCCAGGTGTCGCGCGGCGTCGCCAAGCGCACGCATGCGTTTCCGAAGGAGGTCGTGCCGACGGTGCTGATCATGACCAACCCGATGGCGTTGCCGTCGGCGCAGATGCTTGAGCAGGGCGTGGCGTGCGTGACGATGGAGGACCGGCGCTGGCTGAACTGCCAGATCAAGTCGACGTCGCTGCTGGGCAACGTGCTGGCGGCGCAGCATGCGGTGGAGCACGGCGCGATCGAGGCGATCCAGTTCCGGGATGGCTGGCTGACCGAGGCGTCGGCGTCCAATGTGTGGGTGGTGCGCGACGGCCGCGTGATGGCGCCGCCCAAGGACAACCTGATTCTGGAAGGCATCCGCTACGGGTTCATGGAAGAGGTCTGTGCCGCGATGGGGATTGCGCTGGAGGCGCGCCGCATCGCGAAGGAAGAGGTGTTCGCCGCCGATGAGGTGCTGCTGTCGTCTGCCAGCAAGGAGCTGCTGCCGGTGGTGACCATCGATGGCCGCGCCATTGGCAAGGGGGTGCCGGGGCCGGTCTTTGGCCGGCTTTACGCTGCGTACCAGGCTGCCAAGGCTGCGCTTTGAGCAGATTTGCGTGCGTGCTAGGATGCCTCGGGATTGATCGAGGAGTCAGCCATGGCCAAGCGTGAGCGTGGCCGGCGTGCCCTGCAGGACGAGGTGAGCCGGCGCATCCAGCAAATCTATGAAATCGGCGAGGACGGCGCCAAGGTCCGGGTGCCGGCGCCTGTGCCGCACGCGCGCGATGCGCGCGGGCGCAACTGGAACATGACGGGCTTCGGCAATGCGTCCGGCTACGAGGCCAGCATCCGCGCGGTGGTCGACAAGGTGCGCGACGAGTTCGACCTGAGCGACGCGCCGGAGAACCGCGCGCCCAATCCGTTCGGTGACTGACGCGCCTGCCGTCGTCCTACTCGACCGATACGACGATGGCGACGCGCCGGTTCTCGCTGCGTCCGGCGGCGGTGCGGTTGTCGGCCACCGGGTGGCTCTTGCCCCGTCCGCGAACTTCAATGTTTTCCGGCGCAAAGCCGGTGCCCGCCAGCAGCCTTGCCACGGCTTCGGCGCGCCGCACTGACAGCGACTGGTTGTATTCGGCCGAGCCCGCGTCGTCGGTGTGGCCATCCACGCGCAGGCGCTCGATGCCCGCGCCCTTCAGCGCCCGCCCGAGGCGCTGCACATTGGCGGCGCGCTCAGCGTCGATCAGGTCCTCATTGAATCCGAACAGCAGCTTGTCTGACAAGCCGAGTTCCCAGCCTTCATCGGTCAGGGCGAAGCCTTCCTGCTTCAGCACCGCGACCTGTGCCGGAGACAGCCCGGTGGCTGGCGGCGCGGTCTGGCAGCCGGCCAGCGACAGCCCCGTCAGCACGACGGCGGCGAGCCAGAGTTTCCACAGGGACTTCCAGTAGGGCAGGGGCAGGCGTTCGGGCATGCGGGTTCTCACTGCGTGACGTCCAGGCGCGGCTCGGCGCATTGCCAGGTGCCGCCGGAGCGCCGCTTGGCGCCGTACATGGCGGCGTCGGCCGCGTGCAGCAGCGCCTGGCTGCCTTGCGCATGGACAGGGAAGACGGCCAGGCCGATGCTGAGCGAGGCCTGCACCGTGCTGCCGTCGGGCAGGTCGATCGGGGCGGACATTGCCTGCAGGATATGCTCGGCGATATGGATGGCGTCGCGCGGCGCGCGCAGCGCTGCGGCCAGCACGGCGAACTCGTCGCCGCCGATGCGTGCCACGGTGTCGCCGGCGCGCAGGCTGGCGCGGATGCGCTGGGCCACGGCCACCAGCACGGCATCGCCGGCGGCATGGCCGTGGCGGTCGTTGATGTTCTTGAAATCGTCACTGTCCAGGTACAGCACGGCCGCGTATTCGTCGTTGGCCGCGGCATGGCGCACGGCGTGCTCCAGCGCTTCGACGAAGGCGGCGCGGTTGAGCAGGCCGGTCAGCGCATCGTGGTTGGCGCGGTGGGCGAGCGAGCGGTTCTCGTGCTGCATCTGGTTCTGCCAGGTCTGCAGTTCGTCCAGCAGGCCGTTGAAGTCTTCGCTGAGGGCATTGAGTTCCGCGATGCTGGCCGGCGGCGTGCGCTGCGCGAAATCGCGCTTGGAACGCACCGCGTGCGCCACGCGCATCAGGTTGCGCAGCGGCTCGACGATCTGCACCAGCAGCCGGCTGGCCAGGTAGTGGGCGCCGATGGCGGTCAGCAGCAGGCAGCCAAGCAGGCCGAGCGCGCCGCGCAGCAGGAAATGCAGCAGGTTGCGGGGGTCGCCACTGACGCGCAGCATGCCGACCTGTTGCGTCTGGTGCAGGATCGGCTGTTCCACGACACCCATGCTCAGCCACTCGCTCAGCACGTGGCGCAAGCCGGTCAGTGGCGCCTGGCCGGGGCGCTGCCATTCGGCCAGCACGTGGTTGTCGAGGTCGTAGACGGTGGCGCGCGCGATGTCCTCGGACGCGGCGATAGCCGCCAGCGTCTCGCCGGTGGCCGCCTGGTCGCGGAATACGACTGGCGCTTCCAGCGTGTAGGCGATCGAGCGGGCCACCAGCCGCACGTTGTGGTCGGCATAGACGCGCAGTGCGGTCAGGCCAAGGGCGGTCAGCGATACCCCGGCAGTGAATACCGCGATCAGCGCCACGCCCAGGTGGATCCGGCGCAGCACGCTGTAGAGGGTGGGGCGGGCGCCGTTGCCGCGCGCCGGCTGGTGGGCGCTCATGATGGCGCTCCCTTGCGGCGGCCCAGCTGCAGCACGCCGGGGTGCACGTGCACGCCGCTGCGGGCGAGCGTGTCGAGGTTGACGCGGAACGAGACCTGCTGGTCGCGGATGTTCAGGCAGAACATGCTGCCGACCTCGCACTCGAAGTCTTCCTCGGCGATCACCAGCACCGGCCGGCCGGTCAGCTCGCCTGACAGCCGCTTGCGGCGGGCTTCGTTCATGGCGCCGATGTAGAGGGCATCGCAGGCCGGATGCAGCATGTCGGCCAGCACGTCGACCTGGCGCGCGCGCACCGGGCGGCCATTGGCGAGCGTGCCGCCTTCCATCAGCCGCGCGGAGTAGCGGCTGGTGTTGTCCACGCACAGCCGCACCGGGTCGCGCTCGACCGGCCAGCGTGCATACCCCAGCAGGCTGAAGACCACGCGCGCGACCAGGTCGGTGCGCTGCGGCGCGGGCTGCGCCGTTACCGCCGGCGGCAGCATGGCCGGCAGCACCGCCAGCGTCACGGCGAGCAGGGCCGGCAGGGCGCGGCGCAGCAGCGGTGGACGTCGGGCGGAATCGGCACTGGGAAGGGCGCTGGCTGGGGCAGGAGCCATGGTCTGGGGAAGGAGGTTCGGTGTGGCCTGTAATGGGTGGTGGGCTGTCCGCAGCCGCAGTTATTGTCCGGGGGCGGGTTCCGGGCGGTCAAGCGTCCGGCACGGGCGGGCCCGGCCCCGGAACACGCTTGTGCGGCCATGCTTCCGTGGGGCCCGTTTGCGACGCGGCGTGATACGGAATGTTTAACGGTTTTGGGTCGTTTTCCTGAAGTCAGGCGGGAACGCGCGCAGCGCTTCGCCGTGGCGGGCACAACACTTAGAATGGGTCCATCGTCCCCAACGCGCGCCTCGCCGCCGCATGCCGCCATGATTGCCGACCCGCTTTTCCGCTTCCTGCACGTTGCCGGCGTTGCCGTCTGGGTGGGCGGTATGTTCTTCGCCTACCTGTGCCTGCGGCCCGTGGCCGGCACCGTGCTGGAACCGCCGCCGCGGCTGCGGCTCTGGCGCGGCGTGTTTGCCCGCTTCTTCCCGTGGGTATGGGCTGCGGTGATTGCGATCCTGCTGAGCGGCGCAGCGATGCTGGCTGCAGTGGGCATGTCCGCTGCCCCACGCAGCTGGCACCTGATGATGGGGATCGGCCTCGTCATGACGGTGATTTTCTGCTACGTGTGGTTTGGGCCGTATCGCGCGCTGGGCCGGGCCGTGGATGCCCAGGACTGGCCGGGCGCCGGTGCCGCGCTGAACCGCATCCGGCAGGCGGTGGGGACCAACCTGGTGCTCGGGCTGGTCAATATCGCCGTGGCCACGCTGGGGCGCTGGCTGGCCTGAGCGTCCCGATGCCCCGGCATGGCGTCGTCATGTCACCACCAGGCAAAAGGAGAGCCGTTATGCGCGTCATCGCATGTCTTGCCGTCCTTGTTCTCGCCGCGGCGGGCACACCGGCGCGCGCCGAGCAAGGCAATGGCCTGAGCGCCGAATATGAACGCTGCATGGCCAAGGCCACGTCGACTGCCGACATGCTCGGCTGCGCCTCGGCCGAAGCACGGGTCCAGGACGTGGCGCTGAACAGCGCCTATCAAGCCTTGCTGCGGCGGCTGGAAGCGCCGCGCACCGGCCAGCTGCGGGTCGCGCAGCGGGTCTGGCTGGAGTTTCGCCAGGCCAACTGCACCTATGTGGCCAATCCGGCCGGCGGCACGGCCGCGCGCGTGGCCGGGGCGACCTGCATGGCGCGGATGACGGCCGGGCGGGCGCGCGAATTGCGTGACTTCGCCACCGATGCCGCCACCCGGTGAGCGGGCGAGCCATGTGCTAGAGTTCCCAGACACCTGTGCTGCGGCACGTCTCAACAGGAGATGGATCATGGCAAGTGAATCGCGCAACAACCTGAAGGCTTTCGTGCAGACCGCGCCCCAGGCGGGGCGCTATGTGTGGGTCATCGCGCTGGTGGACTTTGGCGCGCAGCAGATCCGGCGCGCCATCGTTTCGGACGACACCTTCACCACCTCGGATGCCGCGCGGGTAGCGGGCGAGGCCCAGCTCAAGGCGATGGCAGAAGACCACTAGCGAGTGTTGCGCGCCGGCATCTTTGTGACCAGCGGATACCGTTTCTTACATTGCGCCGGGATCGGTGCGCGCTAGACTGTGGGCATGTTCCTCCACAAGAAAGGACTCCCATGACACATCGCGCGCTCCGGCCGGCCAAGGCCCTCCTGCTGGCGGCCCTGCTGGGTTCCGGCCTGACGTTCAGTGCGGCGTCGATGGCTCAGGTGTCGGTCAATATTGGCATCGGCGTACCACCGCCGGCCCCGATCTACGAGGTCGTGCCCGCGCCGCGCTCCGGCTATGTCTGGATGCCGGGCTACTGGGACTGGGATGATCACCACCACAAGCACGCCTGGAAGAAGGGGCGCTGGGAACGTGAACGCCCCGGCTATGTCTATGAGTCGCCGCGCTGGATCCAGTCGCGCGACGGCTGGGTGCTGGTGCCAGGTCGCTGGGACCAGGGCGGGTACAAGGACAAGGGGCACAAGGATAAGGGCCACAAGGACAAGGGCTATCACTGCCCGCCCGGCCACGCCAAGAAGGGCGAGTGCTGAGGTGCCGGCCACCCGGCGCCGCACGGTGACGCCGGGTGGCCTTGCCATGCTACGATCGCCGCCATGACAACCGCGCCCGCGCGGCACATCGGCGGCGGATACCGGAGGTAGCAATGGCAAAGCACGTTTTCACGCGCGCGCAGTATCTCGACATCCTCAATGACAGCCTGCGCAAGCATCCCGGCTGGCAGCCCGGCATGGCCTTTGTGTTCCTGCCGCCTGGCGCCGATGCCAGCCAGGCCACGGCCGTGGGCTGCACCGGGCCGATGGAGGCCATTCCGGTCTATGCGGAAATCCAGCGGGTGGCTGCCGAACTGATCGAAGTCGGCAACGAATAGCGGCGCCGGTCGCCTTGCGGCCGGTGGATGCCGCAGGTGCGTACAATACCGGCCTCTACAGACTTTCGGATAATGCCGTGAAGAAAACGGACCTGGAAAAAAACAAGGGCCTGAAGATCGCCAACAGCCTGAAGCAGGCTTCGGCGGGGCGGGGTATTCCCGGCGGCGCGGCGCGCCCGGACCGGCGCGAACAGCGCCGGCTCGACCAGGAGCAAGGTCTGGTGCCCTTTGCGTGCAAGCTGGACGGCACGCTGGTCAAGCGCCTGCAGACGCTTGCCGTCGATCACCCGGGTGGCATGACCGGGCTGCTCAATGAACTGCTGGCGGGCGCGTTGCCGCCGGAGCAGGGCCAGAGCTGAAATATGGTGGCCGCGCCCGCGGCCACCTGCCTGACCCCATCAGGCCACGAGCGGGTCAGTCCTCTTCTTCTTCGTCAAGGAATTCGCGGCGCAGCATCCAGTTGGCGATGGCTTCGTCGCAGATACGCTTGAATTTCTGCTTGTCCGGCATCTTGTCGAACAGCTGGAAATTGACCAGCGCCATGCCGGCATCGGTGATATAGAACATCCGGCTCGGATCGTCTTCATGGACGATGCGGCCATCGATGGCGTCTTCCTCGCTTTCCGCCGGCATGTCTTCTAGCTCGACCACGCGGCAGGTGAAGCGCGGGCTGCGGGTATGGGTCAGATACTCGAACTCGTCGTGCATGACCTCGCCGCCTTTGCCTGCGATAACGGCGAAGCCCCAGATAAAGCGGGGCATCGGCAGATCGGACAGATCTTCAATCTCGTCCATGGTGTTCTCCCTGATTCAATCCCCGCATTATCGCCCGGAACGCCGCCACCTCAAACGTTGACGTGGCGCTTAGGGCTTTGCCTGGCAGTTGGCCAGCGCCGGCGCGGCGTTTTCGGCCTGCATCAGGTCGCGCAGCGTGCCTTCCTCGCCCTTGGTCCACCATTCGTAGCGGCCGCCGACATAGCGCGCGCCGGAGGCCGACACGGTGCTGACCGCCAGCACCGGCTTGCCGTCGATGCGGAACACTGCCGCCTGGTTGTCCGGGCTGTTGAAATAGCGCACGGAAAGCGTCTTGCCGCCGTCGCACTGGTAGCGCACGGTGCGCACGTCCGGGAAGCGCACGCCGTCGATGCCGGGCGCGCGGGCGGCGTGCGCGGCGGCGCAGGCGCCGACGGTTGCGAGCAGGACCACGGCGCGGGCGCAGGACAGGATCGGACGAGTGGTCATGGGTTTGCCTTGGTCGATGGGGGGGCAGCCAGTTGAGGGGGGGGCGGCGCCGATGGTGGTTCCGGCGGCGTCCGGGTCAGCCGAGCATGTAGCCGGCGGCGAGCGTGCGGAAGCTCTCGATTTCGCGCGCCTGCCAGGCCTCGTTCTCGCCGAGCTCCTCGGCCAGGACCGCGGCCACGGCCGGCGCGGCGTCCACGGCGGCGCGCGCGTCCAGGAACAGCGCGCGGTTGCGGCGGGCCAGCACGTCCTCGACCCGGCGCGCCAGTTCGTGCCGGGCCGCAAAGCGCACGTGCGCCTCGGTCAGGCCCGACGCTGGTGCCAGCATCCGGTCATATCCGGGCAGCGCGCGCAGCAGGTCCAGTTCATTGCCGTAGTAGCGGTCCGGCGAGCCTGAATCCGGCGGCGGCAGCCCTGCCGGCAGCCCCGCCGCGCCGTGCAGGGGCAGCTCGGCGGTCACGCACGGGGCCGCGCGCACCATCTGGCGCTGGATCGCGGTCTCGATCACGTCTTCGGCCATCTTGCGGTAAGTGGTCCACTTGCCGCCGGTGACGGTGATCAGCCCGGCCTTGGACACCAGGATCGTATGCTCGCGCGACAGCGATGCGGTAGAGGCCTCGCCGGTGGCCCGCACCAGCGGCCGCAGGCCGGCCCAGACGCTGGTGACGTCGGCACGGGTCGGGTCCCTGGCCAGGTAGCGCGACGCGGTTTCCAGGATGAAGTCGACATCGTCGGCGCCGGCGTCTGGTTCCAGCGGCAGGTCGCGGCGCGGCGTGTCGGTGGTGCCGACGATGGTGTGGCCGTTCCAGGGCACCACGAACAGCACCCGGCCGTCGTCGGTCTTGGGGATCAGGATGGCGCGCTCGCCCGGCAGGAAGCTGCGCGGCAGCGTCAGGTGCACGCCCTGGCTGGGCGCGACCATGGCACGCGCGTGGCCGTCTTCCATCTGCCGGATCGCATCGACCCATACGCCGGTGGCGTTGATCACGCAGTCGGCGCGCAGGTGGAAGGTGGCGTCGCCCAGCACATCCTGCACGGTCACGCCGCTGATCACGCCGCCTTGTTGGCTCAGGCCGGTCACGCGCATGTAGTTGACCGCGGTGCCGCCCACGTCGAACAGCGTGCGCATCAGCGCCACCGCCAGCCGCGCATCGTCGAACTGGCCGTCGAAATACAGGTTGCCGCCGCGCAGCGGACGCCCGCCGACGTGCTCGGCCAGGTTGGGCGCCGCGGCCAGCACCTCGCGGTGGTTCAGCCAGCGGCTGCCGGCCAGGTTGAGGTCGCCGGCCAGCATGTCGTAGACCTTGAGGCCGATGCCGTAGAAGGGCTGGTCGAACAGCTGGTAGGCCGGCACCACGAAGCCCAGCGGCCACACCAGGTGCGGCGCGTTGCGCGCCAGCAGGCCGCGCTCGTGCAGGGCCTCGCGCACCAGGCTGATATTGCCCTGGGCCAGGTAGCGCACGCCGCCATGCACCAGCTTGGTGGCCTTGCTGGAGGTGCCCTTGGCAAAATCTGCGGCTTCGACCAGCAGCGTTCGGTAGCCGCGCGAGGCGGCGTCGACTGCGGTGCCCAGGCCGGTGGCGCCGCCGCCGATGACGATCACATCCCAGCGCGGCTCGCGCTCCAGGGTGGCAAGCAGGGCGGCGCGGCCGGGGGGCTGTATCGGGGTGGAGACTCTCTGCATGACGCTTTTTTTGGGGGGTGTGTTCGGGGGGGAGGCGGCGCTCAGGCGTGGCTGCCGTTGGCTTCGTCCTCGCGCGCCCAGTCGCGCGCGCGGTCGACTGCGCGATGCCAGCGCGCCAGCCGGTGGCCGCGCGCGTCAGCCGACAGGTTCGGCTCAAAGCGCCGCTCCACCTGCCATTGCTGCGCGATCTCCGCCGGATCGCTCCAGTAACCGGTGGCCAGTCCCGCCAGGTAGGCGGCGCCCAGCGCGGTGGTTTCGGTCACGCGCGGGCGGACCACCGGGGTGCCGAGCAGGTCGGCCTGCATCTGCATCAGCAGGTCGCTGCGCGAGGCGCCGCCGTCCACGCGCAGCTCGGCCAGCGAGATGCCGGCATCCTTCTGCATGGCTTCCAGCACGTCGACGCTCTGCAGCGCGATCGATTCCAGCGCCGCGCGCGCGATCTGCGGCCGGCCGGTGCCGCGCGTCATGCCGACCAGCGTGCCGCGTGCAAACGGGTCCCAGTGCGGCGCGCCCAGGCCGGCAAAGGCGGGCACCAGCACCACGCCGCCGGTGTCGTCGCACTGGCGCGCGAGCGGCTCGACCTCGGGCGCGCTGTTGATGAGCTTGAGGCCGTCGCGCAGCCACTGGATGGTGGCGCCGCCCATGAACACGCCGCCTTCCAGGCAATATTGCGTCTGGCCGCGGATCTGCCAGCCGATCGTGGTCAGCAGCCGGTTGTGCGACGCGACCGGCTGCGAGCCGGTATTCATCAGCAGGAAGCAGCCGGTGCCGTAGGTGTTCTTGGCCATGCCGGGCGACAGGCAGGCCTGGCCGAAGGTGGCGGCCTGCTGGTCGCCGGCGATGCCGGCAATGGGGATCTGCATGCCGAACAGCCGCGCCGAGGTGCGCGCCACCTCGCCGCTGGACGCCACCACCTCGGGCAGCAGCGCGTGCGGGATGTCTAGCAGCGCCAGCAGCGCATCGTCCCACTCGAAGCTGTGGATATTGAACAGCATGGTGCGCGAGGCATTTGACACATCGGTGACATGGCGCGCGCCGTCGGTCAGCTGCCAGATCAGCCAGCTGTCGACGGTGCCGAAGGCCAGCTCGCCGCGCTGGGCGCGTTCGCGCGCGCCTTCGATGTTGTCGAGCATCCAGCGCAGCTTGGTGCCGGAGAAGTAGGCGTCGATGATCAGGCCGGTCTTGTCGCGGAACAGCTCGCCGTGGCCGGCGGCCTGCAGCGCCTCGCACATGGGCGCGGTGCGGCGGTCCTGCCAGACCAGCGCGCGCCCGACCGGCTCGCCGGTCTTGCGGTCCCACAGCACGGTGGTCTCGCGCTGGTTGGTGATGCCGATGGCGCGCACCTGCGCGGCCGAGATGCCGGCGTCGGACAGCACCGCGTGCGCCACCGCCAGCTGCGATTGCCAGATCTCGTAGGGGTCGTGCTCGACATGGCCGGGATGTGGGTAATATTGGCGGAACTCTCGCTGCGCGAGCCGCACCACGTTGCCGGCATGGTCGAACAGGATGGCCCGCGAACTGCTGGTGCCCTGGTCGAGCGCCAGCACATATTGCGGCTCGGTGGGAAGCTGGGACGAAGCAGGGCGCTGGGCCTGCGCGGCTGGCTGGTTCATGCGTTCAATCCTGACAATGACAAAGCGCGCCGGCCCGGCCGGCGCATGGATTCCTGATGGCTGAAACGTCTTCCTTGCCGCCCGCGGACGCCGCGGGCAACCTCGCCGCCGGTCCCGCTGCGCAGATCGCCGCCTCGCTGGCGGCGCGCAGCGGCTTCGACGCCGCCGCCAAGCTGCGCCTGATGGCGGCAGGCCAGCAGGTTGGCTGGCTGCCGCGTGCCCATGCGGCAATCCTGCGCGGCATGGGCGCCATCCTCGGCCCGGACGAGCGCCTGGCCGATGGCACCACGGCGGCTGAACTGCTGCCCGGGCGCAATGACTTCGACGCGCGCAGCGCCGCGCTGCAGGCGCTGGCCCGCCAGCTGGCCGATGCCGGCCATGTGCGCGGCTGGCGCGACGAACTGTTCGCGGTCACGCCCGCGCTGGACGCGCCCGCACTCGCCGTGGTGGAACGTGCGGCGGCGCGCTTTCTCGGGCTGCTGACCTTTGCCTCGCACATGAACGGCATTGTCGATGGCGATGTGGACGGTGGTCCCGCTCTGTGGATCTCGCGGCGCAGCCTGGCCAAGTCGGTCGACCCCGGCATGTGGGACAACCTGGTCGCCGGCGGCATGCCGCACGGCAGCGATCCGCTGGCGACGCTGGTGCGCGAATGCGAGGAAGAATCCGGCATCCCGCCCGCGCTGGCGCAGGGCGTGCAGGCCCACGGCATGATCGAGGTGCTGCGCGACCTGCCCGAAGGCGTACAGTGGGAGCAGATCTATGTCTACGACCTGCTGCTGCCGCCGGGCTTCACGCCGCGCAACCAGGATGGCGAGGTCAGCGAGCACCGGCGCGTCGACTTGGCCGCATTGCTTGCTATCATGTCGGCCGGCGCCATGACGGTCGATGCGACACTGGTGACGCTGGATGCCCTTGGGCGACGCGGCTGGCTCGGTCCTGACCATCGCCCCTGAGCCGTCGCCGCGGGTTCCGCCTGTGCCGGTCTTGCCGACCTCGCTGACCTGATTTTCCCGGCCTTGCGCCGCGCCACTCCGACAGAACAACACACCATGAGCAACACCGGATTCATCCTGACCCTCTCTTGCCCCGACCAGCCGGGCATCGTCCATGCCGTCTCGGGCCTGCTGTTCCAGCACGGCTGCAATATCGTCGATTCCGACCAGTACGGTGACGAGTACGCCGGCCGCTTCTTCATGCGCGTGCATTTCACGCCGGCCGCCGGCGGCCCGGACCTGGACACGCTGAAGGCCGCGTTCGTGCCGGTCGGCGACCAGTTCGGCATGCAGTGGGAGCTGAACGACGCCGCGGTCAAGCCGCGCGTGATGATCATGGTGTCCAAGATCGGCCACTGCCTGAACGACCTGCTGTTCCGCGCCAAGGTCGGCGGCCTGCCGGTCGAGATCGCGGCCATCGTCTCGAACCACCGCGACTTCTACCAGCTGGCGGCGTCGTACGATGTGCCGTTCTTCCACCTGCCGCTGATGAACGCCTCGGCCGAGCAGAAGGCCGCGCAGGAAGCGCGCGTGTTCGATGTGGTGCAGGAGCAGAAGATCGACCTGGTGGTGCTGGCGCGCTACATGCAGGTGCTGTCCGACGACCTGTGCCGCAAGCTGGCCGGCCGCGCGATCAATATCCACCACTCGTTCCTGCCCAGCTTCAAAGGCGCCAAGCCTTACTACCAGGCGCATGACCGCGGCGTGAAGCTGATCGGCGCGACCGCGCACTACGTCACCGCCGCCCTGGACGAAGGCCCGATCATCGAGCAGGAGATCGAGCGCGTGGACCACAGCATGGACCCCGAGCAACTGACCGCCGTCGGCCGCGACGTGGAATGCGTGGCACTGGCGCGCGCGGTCAAGTGGCATGCCGAACACCGTATCCTGCTGAACGGCCACAAGACCGTGGTGTTCAAGTAAGCTCGCCGTCCCCCGGTTCCAGCGCCCGCGGGAATCCTGCCGCTTCACGGCTGCCGCATCCCCGCCGGCGCGGGGATGCCGGGCCAGCGGGTCAGTCCCGCTCCGCCACCACACACTTCACCCCACTGTCGGCCACGATCTGGTCGAACGGCGCTGCCAGCGGCTCGTCGGTAAAGAGCCGGTCGACCTGCGACACATGCGCCAGCTCCACCATCGCCTGGCGGTTGAACTTGCTGGCGTCCGCCGCCAGCCACACCTCGCGTGAATGCTCGATGATCGTCCGCGCCACCTTGACCTCGCGGAAATCGTAGTCGCGCAGCGTGCCGTCGGTCTCGATGCCCGAGATGCCGATCAGCCCGATATCCACCTTGAACTGGCGGATGAACTCCACCGTGGCCTCGCCCACGATGCCGCGGTCGCGTGAGCGCAGCACGCCGCCGGCGACGATGACCTCGCAATCGGGGTTGTCGGCAAGGATATTGGCCACGTTCAGGTTGTTGGTGATGACGCGCAGCCCGCGGTGGTGCATCAGTTCGCGCGCTATCTCTTCCACCGTGGTGCCGATGTTCAGGATCAGCGAGCAGCCCTCGGGCACCGCGGCGGCCACCGCGCGCGCGATGCGCGCCTTGCCTTCGGCGTTGAGCACCTGCCGCTGCCGGTAGGCGATGTTCTCGGTGGTGGAGCCCTCCACCCGAACCCCGCCATGGAAGCGCGCCAGCATGCCATTCCCGGCCAGCAGGTTGACGTCGCGGCGCACCGTCTGGAGCGTGACGCCGAACTTGCGCGCAAGTTCGTCGATGGAGGCAAAGCCCTGGGTGCGGACTTCTTCGAGCAGGGCCGTCTGGCGGGGATTCAGGGTCATGCCGGGATTCTAGTTCAAACAGAAACGAAAACAAATGATGCGGTGCACTATTGTTTTACGTTCGTTTTGTTGCTAAAACGAACGTCAAGCCAAGACTTGTGTGCCTGCATCGCGCGCCAAAGCTGTGATGCGGGAAGCATATCGAACATGGAGACCGGATGCAGCTACGTTTGGAAGGCGTCGCACAGCAGGCAGGTTCGCAGGCGTATCTCTATCCGATGACGCTCGCGCCGGTTCCGGGCGCCGTGACCATCCTGCTGGGCGCCACGCAGGCGGGCAAGACCTCGCTGATGCGGCTGATGGCCGGGCTGGACCGGCCCAGCGCCGGCCGCGTGCTGGTCGACGGCCACGACGTGACCGGCATGCCGGTGCGCGAGCGCAATGTATCGATGGTCTACCAGCAGTTCATCAACTACCCGTCGCTCAAGGTCTTCGACAACATCGCCTCGCCGCTGCGGCTGCGGCGCAAGGCGCCGGCCGCAGAGATTGCCGCGCGCGTGCGCGAGCTGGCCGGGCGGCTGCATATCGACCACCTGCTGGACCGCTATCCGTCCGAGCTCTCCGGCGGGCAGCAGCAGCGCGTGGCACTGGCGCGCGCGCTGGCCAAGGAGGCGCCGCTGATGCTGCTGGACGAGCCGCTGGTCAACCTTGACTACAAGCTGCGCGAGGAACTGCGCGAGGAACTGGCGCAGCTGTTCGCGCATGGCGACGCCACCGTGGTCTATGCCACCACCGAGCCCGGCGAAGCGCTGCTGCTGGGCGGCCATACCGCGGTGCTGGACGCCGGCGAACTGCTGCAGTACGGCCCCACCCCCCAGGTCTTCCACTATCCCGATTCGCTGCGCGTGGCGCGAGCGTTCAACGATCCGCCGATGAACCTGGTCGAGGGCCGGCTGCAGGGCGGCTGGGTCACGCTGGCTGGCGATATCTCTGTGCCGGTGCCCGGCGCGGGCGGGCACGACGGCCCGGTCACGGTGGGGGTGCGCGCGTCGGCATTGC
Organism: Cupriavidus sp. FW306-01-F10A; assembly: GCF_058782785.1. Lineage (NCBI taxonomy): Bacteria > Pseudomonadati > Pseudomonadota > Betaproteobacteria > Burkholderiales > Burkholderiaceae > Cupriavidus > Cupriavidus sp. FW306-01-F10A. Next base: position 5,439 of record NZ_JBYSYA010000042.1, on the reverse strand, counting down.
GCCTGGCCGCTGAGCCGGGCGCGGTGGCGGTGCCGGGGCGCGTAGCGCTGGCCGAGCTGTCAGGCTCAGACACCTTCGTCCACGCCGATACCCCGGTGGGCAACCTGGTGGCGCAGTTCGCCGGCGTGCTCGACCTGGCGCTGGGCGAGCCGGTGTCACTGCACCTGCTGCCCGAGCAGATCTATCTGTTCGACGCCGACGGGCGCCGCATCCATGCGCCGCGCCGGCCGGGCGGGCTGGCGGCGGACGTGCCCGGCGGCGCGGCCGCGGCTGCCGGGGCAGGGGCCTGAGATGGCGCGCATCGACCTGGACCTGGCGCACTCCTATGTGCCCAATCCGCGTACCGACGAGGACTACGCGCTGCTGCCACTGCAATTCACGTTCGAAGACGGCGGCGCCTATGCGCTGCTGGGCCCGTCGGGCTGCGGCAAGACCACGCTGCTGAACTGTATTTCCGGGCTGCTGCGGCCCTCGCACGGCACCATTGCCTTCGATGGCCGCGACGTGACCGCTGCCACGCCGCAGGCGCGCAATATCGCCCAGGTGTTCCAGTTCCCGGTGATCTACGACACCATGACCGTCGGCGAGAACCTGGCCTTCCCGCTGCGCAACCGCGGCGTGCCGGAAGCCCAGGTGCGCGAGCGGGTAGGACGCGTGGCCGAGATGCTGGACCTGTCGGCCACGCTCGATCGCCGCGCCAGCGGCCTGGCCGCGGACGCCAAGCAGAAGATCTCGCTGGGGCGCGGGCTGGTGCGCCAGGACGTGTCGGCCATCCTCTTCGACGAGCCGCTGACGGTGATCGACCCGCAGCTCAAATGGCAGCTGCGGCGCAAGCTCAAGGAAATCCACCACGAATTCCGCCTGACGCTGATCTACGTGACGCACGACCAGACCGAGGCGCTGACCTTTGCCGACCAGGTGGTGGTGATGTCGCGCGGCAAGGCGGTGCAGGTGGGGCCGGCGGATGCGCTGTTCGAGCGTCCCGCGCATACCTTCGTCGGGCATTTCATCGGCTCGCCGGGCATGAATTTCCTGACCGGGCAGTGGCGCGACGGCGCGATCGAGTTGGCGGGTCGCCGCTACATGCCGGAGTTGTCGCCGTCAGTCGAAGCGGCGCTGCGCGAGGCCGGCAGCTTCCGCATCGGCGTGCGGCCCGAGTACCTGCGCCTGGCGCCGGAGAGCGACGCGCAGGCGGTGCCGGTGCGGGTCGAGCGCGCGCAGGACATCGGCACTTACTGGCTGCTGACCGGCGGCGTGCAGGAGGCGGGCGCACTGGCGGGTACGCTGCGCGCGCGGCTGGGTATCGAGGCGGCCGATCTGCGCCTGGGCGACACGGCCTGGCTGTCGGTGTTCAACCGCCATACCTGCTACTACGTCAACGAGGAACTGGTGCCATGAAGCCCGTCAACCAGAAGGCCTGGCTGCTGGTGTTGCCGGTGGTGGTGTGCGTGGCGTTCTCCGCGATCCTGCCGCTGATGACCATCGTCAACTACTCGGTGCAGGACATCATCTCGCCCGAGCGGCGCGTCTTTGTCGGCACCGAATGGTTCCGCACCGTGCTGCGCGACGGCGAGCTGCACGACGCGCTGCTGCGCCAGCTGGGCTTCTCGCTGGCGGTGCTGCTGGTGGAAATCCCGCTCGGCATCCTGCTGGCGCTGTCGATGCCGGCCAGGGGCTGGAAGGCGTCGGCGGTGCTGGTGATCATCGCGCTGTCGCTGCTGATCCCGTGGAACGTGGTCGGCACCATCTGGCAGATCTTCGGGCGTACCGATATCGGCCTGCTCGGTGCCGCGCTCGAGGCGATGGGGTTCGACTACAACTATACCGGCAGCGCTTTCGATGCCTGGGTCACGGTGCTGGTGATGGACGTCTGGCACTGGACGCCGCTGGTGGCGCTGCTGTGCTACGCCGGCCTGCGCGCCATCCCCGACGCCTACTACCAGGCCGCGCAGATCGACGGCGCCTCGCGCCTGGCGGTGTTCCGCTATATCCAGCTGCCCAAGCTGCGCGGCGTGCTGATGATCGCGGTGCTGCTGCGCTTCATGGACAGCTTCATGATCTATACCGAGCCGTTCGTGCTGACCGGCGGCGGGCCGGGCAACGCCACCACCTTCCTGTCGCAGTACCTGACGCAGAAGGCCGTGGGCCAGTTCGACCTGGGCCCGGCGGCGGCGTTTTCCATCGTCTATTTCCTGATCATCCTGCTCATGTGCTTCATCCTCTATAACTGGATGCAGCGCGCGGGCACCGCCGGCAGCGAGGACATGCCCCATGGCTGAGATGCGCACCCCCGCCAACCGCGCCACCTGGTGGCGCGCCGGCTTCCTGCTGGTCTACCTGCTGTTCGCCATCGTGCCGATCTACTGGATGGTGAACATGTCGTTCAAGACCAACGAGGAGATCGTCTCCACGCTGTCGCTGTGGCCCGCGGAATTCACGCTGCAGCATTACAAGACCATCTTCACCGACCCATCCTGGTATTCGGGCTACGTCAACTCGATGATCTACGTGGCGATGAACACGGTGATCTCGATCAGCGTGGCGTTGCCGGCCGCCTATGCCTTTTCGCGCTACCAGTTCATCGGCGACAAGCATGTGTTCTTCTGGCTGCTGACCAACCGCATGACGCCGCCCGCGGTGTTCCTGCTGCCGTTCTTCCAGCTCTACAGCACCATCGGGCTGATGGATACCCACCTGGGCGTGGCGCTGGCGCACCTGGTCTTCAATGTGCCGCTCGCGGTGTGGATCCTGGAGGGCTTCATGTCGGGCGTGCCGCGCGAGATCGACGAGACCGCGTATGTCGATGGCTACTCGTTCCCGCGCTTCTTCCTGACCATCTTCCTGCCGCTGATCAAGGCCGGCGTGGGCGTGGCGGCGTTCTTCTGCTTCATGTTCAGCTGGGTCGAGCTGCTGCTGGCGCGCACGCTGACTTCGGTCAATGCCAAGCCCATCGTCGCCACCATGACGCGCACGGTGTCGGCATCGGGAATGGACTGGGGCGTGCTCGCCGCGGCCGGCGTGCTGACCATCGTGCCCGGCGGCATCGTGATCTGGTTCGTGCGGCACTACATCGCGAAGGGCTTTGCGATGGGGCGCGTGTAAGCGCGCGACGCAACCTAACCGCAACGGAAGGAGACGGCGCAATGCTGAGCTGGATGGTCTGGACGACACCGGTGGCGGTGTTCTTCGGCTGCATCGTAGTCATGCTGATCACCATGACTATCTGGGAAATACGCGCGCCTTCGGTGCTGCGCAAGGGCTTCCTGCCGATCGCGACCACGCGTGGCGACCGCTTGTTTATCGGGCTGATGTGCGCCGCCTGGGTCAACCTGGCGTGGGTAGGACTGGGCGAGAAAATCACCGCTTGGCTGTCGCTGCCCGAAGAGCCGTCGGTCTGGATCAGCTTCGGGGTATCGATGCTGGTGCTGGCGCTGATCATGCGCAAGGGCTAGCCGTTTATTCGTAAGCATCAGGGTTGGATGGAAGGTTTGCGGCTTATCCCTGCCCCGGGGCCGCCACCACGACCATAGCCGGGGAGGGGAAATCTTGAGGAGACACTGATGAAAGTGCACGTGAAGTTGGGGATGTCAGCCCTTGCCTGCGCGGCTGCGCTGGCTTGTGGGTCCGTCTCGGCGGGCGAGGCTGAGGCCAAGAAGTGGATCGACAATGAGTTCCAGCCCTCGTCGCTGGCCAAGGACAAGCAGCAGGCCGAAATGAAGTGGTTCATCGACGCCGCCGCCAAGCTCAAGGCCAAGGGTGTCACGCAGATCAGCGTGGTGTCCGAAACCATCACCACGCACGAGTACGAATCCAAGACGCTGGCCAAGGCGTTCGAGGAGATTACCGGCATCAAGGTCAAGCACGACCTGATCCAGGAAGGCGACGTGGTCGAGAAGCTGCAGACCTCGATGCAGTCCGGCAAGTCGATCTACGACGGCTGGATCTCTGACTCGGACCTGATCGGCACGCACTACCGCTATGGCTCCATCCTGCCGCTGACCGACTATATGAACGGCGCCGGCAAGGAGTGGACCAACCCCGGGCTGGATGTGAAGGACTTTATCGGCACCAAGTTCACCACTGCGCCGGACGGCAAGCTGTACCAGCTGCCCGACCAGCAGTTTGCCAACCTGTACTGGTTCCGCGCCGACTGGTTCGCGCGCAAGGACCTGCAGGACAAGTTCAAGGCCAAGTACGGCTACGACCTGGGCGTGCCGACCAACTGGTCAGCCTATGAGGACATCGCCAACTTCTTCACCAACGACGTGAAGGAGCTCGACGGCAAGAAGGTCTACGGGCACATGGATTACGGCAAGAAGGACCCGTCGCTGGGCTGGCGCTTCACCGACGCCTGGCTGTCGATGGCCGGCACCGCCGACAAGGGCCTTCCCAACGGCATGCCGGTTGACGAGTGGGGCATCCGCGTGGCCGAGGACAAGTGCACGCCGGTCGGCGCCTCGGTGTCGCGCGGCGGTGCCACCAACAGCCCGGCGGCGGTCTATGCGCTGACCAAGTACATCGACTGGATGAAGAAGTACGCGCCGCCGCAGGCGATGGGCATGACCTTCTCCGAGGCCGGCCCGGTCCCCGCGCAAGGCCAGGTGGCGCAGCAGATCTTCTGGTACACCGCCTTCACCGCGGACATGACCAAGAAGGGCCTGCCGGTGGTCAACGCCGACGGCTCGCCCAAGTGGCGCATGGCGCCGTCGCCGTACGGCCCGTACTGGAAGCAGGGCATGCAGAACGGCTACCAGGACGTGGGCTCCTGGACCTTCTTCAAGAACACCGACCCCAACAAGCTGGCGGGCGCCTGGCTGTATGCGCAGTTCGTGACGTCCAAGACGGTCTCGCTGAAGAAGTCGCTGACCGGACTGACCTTTATCCGCGACAGCGACATCCACCACGAGTACCTGACCAAGAACGCGGCCAAGTACGGTGGGCTGGTCGAGTTCTACCGCAGCCCCGCGCGCGTGGCTTGGACGCCGACCGGCACCAACGTACCCGACTATCCGAAGCTGGCCCAGCTGTGGTGGAAGAACGTGGCCACCGCGGTGACCGGCGAGAAGACGCCGCAAGCCGCCATGGACACGCTGGCCGAAGAGATGGACCAGGTCATGGCGCGGCTGCAACGCGCCGGCATGAGCAACTGCGCGCCCAAGCTCAACCCGAAGGGAGACCCGGGCAAGTGGCTGTCGAACGACCATGCGCCGTGGCAGAAGCTGGCCAACGAAAAGCCGAAGGGCGAGACCATTCCTTACGACAAGCTGTTGCAGGCGTGGAAGGAAGGGAAGGTGCGCTGAGGCGTTTGAGGCTGCCGGCAATGAATGAATGCCGCTGGTTTGCCCCCCTCTCCCGCATGCGGTGTACAGACCGGGGACATGGGTAACAGGTGTTCGGAGACATAGGTGACACGTGACCTGCGCGCATCATGATGCGCGC
>NZ_JBYSYA010000041.1:0-34949 GCF_058782785.1 Cupriavidus sp. FW306-01-F10A | reverse complement strand
CGTTGTCTCCTTGTTAGCCAATAGTCATGGTGATCGAGGCACGCCGCGATAAAGACGAGGGCATGTTCGACCGGTGTGGGCCAAAGGCTATAAAAATGCGTGAAAGCCGGCAAACGACAGTTCTTCATACCGAGCATGAGAAGATGTCGCTCCAGGTCAGCTGCCAGTGCAAGGTCTTGTCGTCGTCTCGGTCTTCCCAAGGTTTTTCGATTTCTGACGGGAGCGCCTCGCTTCGTCCTGACTCATATCCGCTATGAGCAACTTTCGTTGGTGAGCTCTGGAGCGGTTTGCTAGCCTTCGCTTCAAATGGGGTGCCAGATAGCCTTGCATGGGTGGCTGGACGCGTTGCGGCTTGGCTCAGGCTCTCTCTGTTTGTGGGTTGAGATCACAGTACCCAGATTCTTTGCCACCTTGCATCAGTAAATAAAAGAGATCGAGACAATGGAAGAGGCTTTGCTAGGGCGATTCGACTACATCATCGTTGGGGCGGGATCGGCAGGATGTGTTCTGGCCAATCGTCTCTCTGCCGATCCGAATGTCAAGGTGTGTCTGATCGAGGCGGGTGGCGCGGATTGGTACCCGTGGATTCATATCCCGGTCGGATATTTCTATACTTTCGACAACCCTCGAACGGACTGGCGGTTCCGTACTGAACCAGAACCTGGCCTTAGCGGACGCAGCATTAAGTATCCGCGTGGACGGGTACTTGGCGGTTCGTCCTCCATCAACGGCATGGTTTACATCCGCGGACATGCTGCAGATTACGACGGGTGGCGTGCGCAGGGAAATGTGGGTTGGGCTTGGAACGACGTGCTGCCTTACTTCAAGAAGTCAGAGGACCAGGCGCGCGGCGCGAGTGAGGCCCATGGTGTTGGGGGGGAGCTGCGCATTGAAGATCTTCGCGCGTCATGGGACGTGCTCGATAGCTTCTGTGCTGCCGCTGTTGAGTGCGGAATACCGCGCACTGCCGACTTCAATGCAGGCGAGAACGAGGGTGCCGGTTACTTTCAGGTCACGCAGAAGGGTGGGTTCCGCATGAGTACCGCTCGCGCGTTTCTCAAACCTGCCCGTCGTCGGTCGAATCTCGCGGTTCTATCGAAATCTGTGGCGAAGCGCATCCGGTTCGATGGGCGACGGGCGACCGGCATCGAGTTGCAGCATCGCGGAAGAGATGTCTTCGTCCGCGCCGAACGCGAGGTGATTTTGGCGTGTGGGGCGGTCGGCTCGCCGCAACTTTTGCAGCTATCTGGAATCGGGGATGGCGCTGCCCTTCAGGAGCTCGGGATACGCAGCATTCATCACTTGCCAGGTGTTGGTGAAAACCTGCAGGACCATCTGGCGATGCGCACCATGTATCGGGTCCGCAATACCACGACGCTGAACCAGCAAGCTTCAAGTCTCTGGGGACGGCTCCAGATGGGGTGGGAGTATTTGCTGCACCGGAGGGGGCCGTTGACCATCCCGCCCGCCCTTGTCACGGCATTCTTTAAGAGTGACGTATCGCGCGCAACGCCGGATCTGCAATTTGTCTGCTATCCGCTGACATATGACGCGGTGGGCGATCCTCCGCATAAGTTTGCGGGCTTTTCGGCAAGTGTCTGTCTGCTGCATCCGGAGAGCCGGGGACAAATCAAGTTGAAGAGCGCCAACCCCCTTGATGCTCCTGCGATCCATTTGAACTTCCTCACGCAGCAGGCCGATCGGGAGAAGGCGATTGCCGGGTTGAGGAAGGTGCGCCAAGTGTGTGCGTCTTCTGCAATGAGCCGCTACGCGCCTGAGGAGTTCGCGCCCGGCGTGAATCTCCAAAGCGACGAGGAAATCATCCAAGGCATCTCCAAACAGGCCGGAACGATCTTTCATCCGGTCGGTACTTGTAAGATGGGAAGCGACCCTCTTGCCGTCGTCGATTCGCGCCTGCGAGTCCATTGCGTCGACGGGCTGAGAGTTGTCGACGCTTCCATCATGCCGACCATCATTTCGGGCAACACGAATGCAACGACCATCATGATCGCGGAAAAAGCTGCCGACATGATTCGTGAGGATTCGCTGCCGTCGAAAAAGGCAGTCGCTGAAAAATCCGAACAGGCACCCATCCACGAACTAGACGTGCCGATGATCTGACGACGGCTCGTGTGTCGGTACGGCCGGGAACTGGCTGGAGTTGCGGTCACTGCGCCGGTCGCTAGTTCCCCGGATATCCCGACACTGTCTCAATGCCGCCTCACAGCTGAGTTGGTGATCCCGTTCTGCGCCCGAGCTCGCGTAGCGAGCGACCTCTCCGCGCAGTTACGGAGATTGCGTTTGTTGTAATGCTGGCGCGCGGTTGCTAAAGATGCCCACAGCGCAAAGGGGGGCATGCCAAGAATATTGACGCAGTGCGTTCTTACCAAGGAGACAAAAGCATGGCGACGATGAAATGGGCGTGTATCAAGGCTTGCGTTTTGAGTATGGCAGTGCTGGCGGTATCAGAACACGCGCTCGCAGAGGCCGGTTCCTTCAGCGGTGGAGCAGTGAAAATCGGCGTACTCACGGATCTCAATGGCATTTACTCGGACTCGGGCGGTCAGGGATCGGTCATCGCGGCACGTATGGCCATCGAGGACTTCGGCGGTAAGGTGAGGGGCGTGGCTGTCCAGCTCGTCACGGCCGACCATCAAAACAAGGCGGATCTGGGGGCAACCAAGGTACGCGAATGGTTTGATACTGACGCCGTCGATATGGTGACCGACGTTATTAACTCGTCAGTTGCTCTTGCTGTCGCCCGCGTGGCGGACCAGAAGAAGCGCATCAACATGAACGTTGGCGCCGGTTCCACCCGACTGACGAACGAAGAGTGTTCTCCATACACCGTGCACTATGCCTTCGACACCTACGCACTGGCGAACGGCACGGCGCGCACGGTGGTCAAGCAAGGCGGCAAGACGTGGTACTTCTTGACCGCTGACTATGTATTTGGGAATGCCCTTGAGGCAGACGCGGCTGGGGTCGTCCGTGCCAGCGGCGGCAAGGTTCTCGGTGCCGTGAAGCACCCCCTGAACACATCCGACTTCAGCTCGTTCCTCATGCAGGCGCAGGCATCCAAAGCGGACATTGTCGGTTTGGCAAATGCCGGGACCGACATGATGAATACGATCAAAGGTGCGCGCGAGTTCGGGCTAGGGGCGTCAGGTCAAAAGCTGGTCGGCCTATTGGTCAACATCAATGATGTTCATCACATGGGCCTTGAAACTGCTCAAGGGATGCTGCTCACCGAGGGCTTCTATTGGGACCGGAACGACGAAAGCCGTCAGTTTGGAAAGCGGTTCTTTGCCAAGGCGAAGGTGATGCCGAACATGGTTCATGCGGGCGTCTATTCTGCAGTCACCAACTATTTGAAGGCGGTAGACGCCGTTGGCACCGACAACTCGGATGCGGTGATGAAGGCATTGAAGTCAAGAGAAATCAATGACTTCTACGCAACCCACGGCAAAATTCGCCAGGATGGCAGGATGGTTCACGACATGTACCTCGTTGAGGTTAAGAAACCATCGGACTCGAAATACCCCTGGGACTACTATTTCGTTCGCGAAACGATTCCAGGTGCGGTGGCATTCAAGCCGCTGTCCGAGTCGAAGTGCTCTTTCGTCCAGAAGAGCTAACGTAGGCGCCCGTGTCGGACCGTGCCAAATGGTCCGTCCATCCCGATAGACAGCGCGGTGCTGATCAGTCATCAGCCAATTGCCGCAGCGCTTCCCAAAGCCGGGCAGCGCTCCGGTTGCGCTGCCGTTGCTTTGCAGCGCGGCAGCAAATTGAGCCTGTCCCTTCTCATTCCAACCGTACGGTCGCATCGGTCAAGTCGACCGCCTTTCCTGGTCAATCAAGAGTAGGGAATCCACCTAGTTGCGCGCGCTTGCCTCTCGGCGGCAGTCCTGCATAGTATACATATACAGGGTAACGATTACCCGGCATATTCACGCGATGTGTAGCGAGCCGAGGGGCCTACCTACCGAAGCGACTTGGCCGGCCGGGGGAGTTCGCACGAACTCAAGCCGCCTGCTCAAGATAGCTCGCCATGAGTCAAGCCGAGCAGTGGGTAGGCAACGATTGTGCGTTTAAGGGAGAGGTATATGGACGGATCACATTCGATCGACGACGCGTTGGTCGCGGTCGAAATTAATAAATCGGTGGCGCGGGTAACGCTGAATCGCGCTCATAAACGGAATGCGCTCAGCTTGTCGGCCGTTCGCCAGCTGAAGACTGTTTTTGAGTCTTTCCCCGATACGGTCAAAGTGGCCATTCTCGATGCACGTGGCGAGCATTTTTGCGCTGGCCTAGACCTCGCGGAGGTCCAATCGGTCACAGCGGCGGAGGGCGTTTATCACTCGCGACAATGGTATGAAGCATTCCGGAGCATTCAATTCGGGCGGATCCCGGTTATCTGCGTGATGCGAGGGGCTGTCATCGGTGGTGGCCTCGAACTGGCTTCCGCCGCGCATATCCGAATTGCTGAAGATTCAGCTTACTTTGGCTTGCCTGAAGGTCAGCGCGGCATTTTTCTCGGGGGCGGCGGCTCGGTACGTATCCCGAAGCTGATTGGATTCTCTCGGGTGATGGAGATGATGCTGACAGGCCGGGTCTACGGTGCCGAAGATGCATTTCGTATGGGCTTGGTGCACTATGTTATGCGGCCCGGTAAGGGGCTCGCTAAGGCGCTCGAACTGGCTGAGCATGTTGCGTCGAATGCCGCCGTATCCAATTTCGCCATCATGCATGCACTGCCGTTGATTGCGGAACAGACGATGGAGCACGGGCTGTTAACCGAAGCGCTAATGGCCGGTGTGACCGAGGCGGAGGAGGAGGCGCACTCCCGTATTAGCGCATTCCTTGAGAAACGAGCCGCAAAAGTCACGCCTGAATGACGCTGTCGAAGGGCATTGATTTGGCTAACAACGATCTCAATCGATCAGTGCAAATCAGCGTTAGCGGTTGTATCAACCTTCAGACGATATCCCCATGAATCTCCAAGATGTGGTCGCCATTGACGTGCACACGCATGCCATGGTGTCAACGCGGAATCCGCCCGATCCCGTTGCAATCGAGTTTGACAACGCGATGGCGCAGTATTTCAAACAGGCAATGCCGAAGCCGACGATCTCGGAGACGGCAGCCTACTACCGCGCCAGAAAGATGATGGCGGTCATCTTTGCCGTTGACACTGAAAGCGCAACGGGGCAGATCCGGATACGCAATGAGGAGATTGCGGAGGAGGCCGCCGCGAATAGCGACGTTCTCATTCCCTTTGCGAGCATTGACCCCAGGCGTGGAAAGATGGCAGCACGCGAGGCAAAAACGCTCATCACGGAGTATGGGGTCCAAGGTTTCAAGTTCCACCCGTCGCTGCAGGCGTTTTTCCCCAATAATCGCAGTGCATATGACCTCTACGAGGTGATTGCGGAGTACGCCCTGCCAGCCATTTTCCACAGCGGCCAGACTGGTGCTGGTGCCGGCATGCGAGCGGGCGGCGGAATTCGCCTGAAGTACTCGGACCCAATCTACCTGGACGACGTCGCGGTCGATTTTCCGGATATGAAGATTGTGATCGCTCATCCTTCATTTCCGTGGCAAGAGAACGCGCTCGCGGTGGCTACCCACAAGCCGAACGTCTACATCGACCTGTCAGGCTGGTCGCCAAAGTACTTCCCCCCGATTTTGATTCAGTACATCAATGGGTTGCTGAAGAACAAGGTGCTTTTTGCATCGGACTTCCCAGTGATTACGCCGGATCGCTGGCTGGCGGATTTTGAAGGGCTCCCGATCAAACCGGAAGTCAAACCGCTGGTGCTTAAAGAGAACGCGATTCGTCTTCTGGGGCTCGATCGTGAAGGCGAGCTTGGGGCATACCGGCGGCTGCAACCACCGTCCCAGAAAGACGGTGACTGCTGCTGACCATCATCGACTTTCAAAGGACTTGACGCAATGAAGCTGGAAGCTACTCCCGTACTCGTCACAGGTGCCGCGTCCGGGCTTGGGGCGGCGACTGCCCGCCACCTTGCCAGCCAGGGCGCTCGCGTGGCGCTCTTGGACATCAATGTCGATGGCGCGAAGCGGATTGCCGACGAAATCGGCGGTCTCGCATTGGCGTGCGACGTGACCGATCCCGCGAGCGCGGAATCTGCTGTCTCAGCAGCGCGTGAGGCCCACGGCCCCGCGCGGATTCTCGTGAACTGTGCGGGTGGCGGGCCTGCAAAGCGCGTTGTCGGAAAGGCCGGCCCGATGCCGCTCGATGACTTCATGAAAATCGTGAGCCTGAACTTGTTCGGCACCTTCAACATGATCCGCCTGGCGGCAGCCGACATGGCGGGACTTCCAGACAGTGGCGACGGCGAGCGCGGCGTCATCGTGTCGTCCGCCTCGGTGGCGGCCTACGAAGGCCAGATTGGTCAGTCAGCGTACGCAGCCTCAAAGGGGGGTATCGTATCGCTCACCATTCAACTGGCCAGAGAGTTCGCACAGCTTGGTATCCGGGTGATGTCCGTCGCGCCCGGCATCTTCCAAACGCCTCTGCTGCAAGCCGCATCGCAAGAGGTCCAGGAATCATTGGCGGCCGCCATCCCATTTCCGCGACGTACTGGCGACCCGTCCGAGTTTGCTGACCTGGTCCGGCATATCGTGATCAATCGCTATCTCAATGGCGAAGTGATTCGATTGGACGGCGCCATCCGCTTGGCACCGCGGTAAGAGGAGGGAGGGATGGCCTTTCGAGCGCCGGGCGCGGACCAAAACTTCGTCCTATTCGAACTGTTGGATGTAACGCGACACTTTGCGTCGATGGGCGCGCAAGCCGCGCTGGATGAGTCCACCCTGCGCCAGATTGTCGAGGCGGCAGGGGTCTTTGCAAGCGAGGCAGTGCAGCCTCTGAATCGAGTCGCGGATATGGAGGGGTGTCGTTTCGAGGAGGGACGTGTAACGACCCCTCCTGGCTTTCGACGGGCGTACGAAGAATTCAGAGAGCAAGGCTGGTCTACGCTTTGTGCCGAAGAGCGTTACGGTGGCCAGGCGCTTTCGCGAGTCACTTTTAGCATTCTGATCGAGCTATTGAGCGGCGCGTCACACGCGTTCGCCATGTACGCTGGGATCAACTACTGCGCATCTGAATGCCTGCGGAATGGGGCCGGGGAGGGGTTGAAGGCCCGCTGGTTGCCGCGCCTTCTTGACGGCAGCGTTCTTGCAACGATGGCGATGACGGAGCCTGGTGCTGGTTCTGATCTCGGCCTGATTCGAGCGCGGGCCGTTGCGCAGCCCGACGGTTCGTTTTCGATTTCAGGGGCCAAGATCTTTATCAGCGGAGGTGATCAAGATCTGACGGCGAACATCGCACATCTCGTATTGGCTCGATTGCCTGGAACTCCGGAGGGAACCAAGGGGTTGTCCCTGTTCCTCGTGCCAAAGCTCACGGAAGACGGTCAATGGAACGGGGTGTTTTGTGATGGTGTCGAGCACAAGCTGGGGCTACGTGGGAGCGCCACGTGTTCGCTGCGCTTCGAAGCCTCACAAGGATGGATGGTAGGAGAGCCTCATCGTGGCTTGGCCTCCATGTTTCATATGATGAATGCCGCTCGCTTGATGTGTGCGGCGCAGGCCGTGGGTCTCGGGGAGGCCAGCTATCAGCAATCACTGGCTTACGCCTTGGAGCGTCGGCAAGGCAAGGCGACGGGCTCCGCCGCAGCTGAGCATGGTCCTTCGCGACTCTGCGACCATCCAGATGTTCAACGCATGCTGATGGTGCAGAAAGCGTACAACGAGGGTGCACGAGTGTTGATTCACTGGAGCGCGCTTGAAATGGATCGCTCGGAGCGACATCCCGACGCGACTGTACGCAGCGAGGCAGCCGAGCTGGTTGCGCTACTCACGCCGATCCTGAAGGGATTCTTATGCGAGAACGTGCAGGAATGCACGTCCCTCGCTCTACAAATCCATGGAGGGCATGGCTTCATCAGCGAGACGGGCATCGACCAGTTTGTACGCGATGCCCGCATTCTTCCAATCTATGAAGGGACGACAGGAATACAAGCCATCGACCTGTTGGTTCGAAAGCTTCTGCAGAAGCGCCCGGATCTCGCACCCCTTCAAATTCTTGTTGAGACAGCATTGGGCGAGTGCAGGGAGCAGGCGGTCAATGATGAGCGACTCCAGGCTATGGCCGACAAGCTTTCAGCATTGTCAGCGACGATGCTCGAGACAGTTGATTTCGTCGCGCAGCGTACAGGTGAAGACACCGCTTATCCATATCGCGTTGCCTCCGACGTACTTCGCATGCTGGGGCACGCAATGCTTGCTGTGGCATGGGCCCGTGCTGCGGCAGTTGCGTCGCGCAAGCAACCGCAAAGTGAGAACCCCTTCTATGCGAACAAGATCGAGACGGCTCAGTTCTACTATGCCTATTTACTGCCAGAGGTGGAACAGGCCGTACTGAGGATACGTAACGATCCTGGCGCGTTATCCATCGATTGCTTTGCCTGAGGCTGCGATGCGGAGTACGTCCTCGGTTGCTCAAGCCTAGGCACACCGAGGTCCCCGCACCCCACGAGCTGCCTCCACCGACCATTCGTATCAGCGCAAGTGCGTGATTCCTGGCGTGTTCTGGCCACAGTGAATCTGTAGCGTCCGCTTGCCAATGACTCTATATAAGACAGGAGACCACAATGAGCACTGGGGAATTCATCGATGCCGATTCACTGGCGCCGCCGCGCACAATCAAGATCGATCGTGGAGACGGGACATTCATTTTGAAGTCTCCAGAACCACTCAAGCCTTACGCGCGTTGCATTGGAGAATGGGTGGAGCGTTGGGCTGCGGAGACGCCAGACGCGATAGCCATTGCAGAGCGTGATCCAGATGGGCAGTGGCGGCGTGTCAGTTACGGAGAACTACGGAAGCTGATCGGTTCCATCGGGCAGAGTTTGATTGACCTCGAACTGCCTGCAGAGCAGCCGATTGTTGTGCTTTCGGATAACGCGATTGATCATGCGCTTCTCATGCTTGCGACCATGCATGTCGGGCGTACGATCTGCAGTGTTTCCAGTGCCTATTGCCGGCTCGCGAAGGATTTTGGAAAGATTCACGGCATTCTCCAGTCACTTTCGCCGGCCCTGGTGTATGCGTCCGATGCCTCGGTCTACGGGCCGCCTCTAGCAAGCTCCGGGTTGCGGCCGGTGACAGTGTTTAGCCGAGGCGCCGACAACTACCCAGGCGCACTCGCGTTCGATCAACTGACCCGCGCTGTAGAGCGTCCTGCCGTCATGGAGGCCTTCAATGCGATTCAGCCAGACGATACCGCCAAGTATCTGCTGACATCGGGTTCAAGTGGCCAGCCCAAGCTGGTGATCAACACGCACCGGATGCTGTGTGCCAATCAGCAGATGATTGCGCAGGTCTGGCGCTTTCTTGAGCTCGAGAAGCCGATCGCCGTCGATTGGTTGCCGTGGAGCCATACATTCGGCAGCAATCACAATATGAACATGATTCTGCGCAACGGTGGCACGATGGTCATTGACGAAGGTCGACCCTTGCCAGGACAAGTCGAAAAGTCCGTGCGCAATCTTTGCGAGATTCAACCGACGTTGTATTTCAACGTGCCCCGCGGCTTTGACATGATTCTGCCCTTACTTGAGCAGGACGAGTCGTTGGCGAGGGACTTTTTCAAGCGTATCCGAATGGTGTTCTACGCGGGTGCTGCCCTACCTCAGTCGACGTGGGAGAGGCTGGATGCGCTGGCGCGTCGCGTGCGTGGGCGACCGGTTTGGTTTACCACCGCCTGGGGTTCCACGGAAACCGCTCCGGTGGCAACGAATCCGCACTGGTGGCTCGAGCGTGCCGGCGTTGTCGGTTTGCCCCTGCCAGGCGTTGAGTTGAAGTTCGTGCCAAACGGCAGCAAGTTGGAGATGCGTGTTCGGGGTGTCTCAGTCTTCCCCGGCTATCGCAATGCGCCAGAAAAAACGGCCCAAGCTTTTGATGAAGAGGGGTTCTACTGTATTGGCGATGCTGGCTTCCTTGTCGACGAGAACCACCCGGAAAAGGGCATTGTCTTCAATGGCCGCGTTGCTGAAGACTTCAAGCTAACGTCCGGCACATGGGTGTCCGTCGGGACGCTGAGGGTGAAGATTGTCTCGGCGCTTGCCCCGTTTGCGCAGGATGTAGTGATCACGGGACACGATCGCGATGAACTCGGTGTATTGATTTTCCCGAGCCCTCAACTTAAAGCCTTGTCTGTGGAGGAGGCGGCATCCAAGATCGGCGCTGCGCTCAATGCGCTCCGCAGCGAGGGCGGCGGGTCGTCACAGTGCCCCTATCGGGCGCTCGTGCTGGCTGAACCGCCAAGTATCGAGGCAGGGGAGATCACAGATAAGGGATACATTAACCAGCGCGCCGTGATTGACAGGCGGGCCGCAGATGTCGAAACACTGTACGCCATGCCTTTTGACCCGCGCGTGATCACTCTTTCCTGATCGGCATATGGGCGGTCAGTTCGATAGCTGGCAGCCCACTCCATTCCTAAACAACCAAGTCCCTTGAGGCCACCGATCAATTCCGGATCGGTGCCGACGCTCCTGCAGTCTCTGTCAACGTGAACGACGAGACAATGCCCTTGAGCTTGGTTGCTTGTTCTTCGAGCGATTGGGCGGCCGCTGCCGCTTGCTCGACCAGCGCAGCATTCTGTTGTGTGACCTCGTCCATCTGAACGATGGCTTGGTTCATCTGCTCGATGCCGCGGCTTTGCTCTTCCGATGCTCCCGCAATCTCACTAACGATATCGGACACGCGCTTGATCGCTGATTTGACTTCGGTCATCACATTGCCTGCTGTCTCGGCCTGCTGTAAGCCATCCTGTACCGTCACGACGGAGGATGCGATCAGGTCTTTGATTTCCTTTGCCGCCGTGGCGGAGCGTTGGGCCAGGCTGCGGACCTCGCTGGCCACGACTGCAAAGCCCCGTCCCTGTTCTCCGGCGCGGGCGGCTTCTACCGCAGCGTTGAGGGCAAGGATGTTTGTCTGGAAGGCGATCCCTTCAATGACTCCGGTGATGTCCGAGATCTTGTTTGAGCTGCCGCTGATGCGATCCATCGTGCCAACCATGGCCTGGACAGCATCATTGCCTGTAGCCGCGATATCGGCAGCTTTTGTTGCTAGGGTATCGGCCTGACGAGCGTTGTCCGCGTTTTGCCTTACCGTCTCTGTCAGTTCCGTCATGCTGGAGGCAGTCTGCTCGAGGGAGGCCGCTTGCTGTTCCGTGCGTGCAGATAGGTCGAGGTTGCCAGCGGCAATTTCTTGCGTCGCGGTCGTCACAGAATCCGTAGACCGATCTACAGCTGTTATTGTCTGATCCATTCGCTGCATAAACTTGTCGAACGCAACGGCGGCGCGCCCAAACTCGTCCATGCGCGGGCTTTCAGAGCGCTTGGATAGGTCTAGCGTGTGCGCAACTTCTTCAAACTTTCGGTGTATGCGCTGAAGGCCGCCACATACGACGCGGAGAAGATGCAAACCGCTGCATACGACGATGGCACCCCCGATCCAGGTGGTGGCAATCAGGGCGACTAGACATGAGCGGTACTGAGTGGCGGTGCCGGCGTCTATGCGCGATAAACCGATAGCGCCCATCAGCCCGACGATGAACATCAGCGCTGCGCAAGTGCCAAACGCAAGTAACAGCTTGAGGCGGATCGTGAAGATCAGCTTCCGCATAGTGTCTTCTCCCAGAAGAATGATGTAGTCGCCGCAGCAAAATCCAGGTCAAGCGCTGCGGTAGAACGGTTTAGGTGGGTGATGGCTATGCCCGGCACTCACAGAAGGGGCGGGCATAAGAGCGACCGATTGTTCAATTCATACGCCTCCTGATGGACGGCCGAGATGAATATCCTTTGATAGTCGTTTACCCCAGACGTGGCTCCGTGCGCCTACCGGAATGGCTTGCTTACCCAACGGCCAATCTACGAGGCAGCCGGCACTGCGAACCGCATTTGCGCAGATGCTGGTGCCTCACAACGATTAGGGCTGGCTTCAGTGGACGGTGAAGGTTGAGGTTCGGTCTGCGCAAGACGACAGTTGCAGATTGGTCAATCTAGGGCTGCGTCTGACAGATTGCCGAGTTGATGGTGTCTTCCACCATGGACGTTTGTGGTGCTTCAACAGGGAAGGTCTGTGTCACGGCTATGCCGTTTTTTATCGCGGTGATTTCGGCAAGAATCGCGATTGCAATCTCCGCCGGCGTGCGCGCGCCTAGGTGAAGACCAACAGGGCCGTGCAACCGTGCAATCTCTTCAGAAGACAGGTCAAACAGCGACAGACGCTCACGTCGCTTCGAATTGTTGAGACGTGACCCAATGGCACCAATGTAGAACGCGGGCGATTTGAGTGCCTCGAGCAGCGCCATGTCATCGAGCTTTGGGTCATGCGTCAGTGTGACCACTGCGCTGTGCGGATCGAGGCCCAACCGCAGCAGAAGGTCGTCCGGCATTTCGCGTGACAGTTCGGTGCCCTTTACGTTCCATTCGTCCGCATACACTTCGCGTGGATCGCTGACGATAACGTGATAGTCCAGCGCCAGTGCCATCTCTGCAACATAGCGCGACAGCTGCCCAGCGCCGATGATGATCAGGCGATGCCGGGGGCCATGCGAGGTGATCAGGCGTTTGTCATCAAAATAAACGGCGGGAACCTGTTGTCCTGGTGTCAGACGGGTCTTGCCCGTAGTCATGTCGAGTTCACGGATGACCAGGTGGAATTGGGAGACTTCCGCCAGTAAATCTGCAATGCGCGAGTGCTTCCGAACAGGCTCCAGTACAAGTTGCAGTGTTCCACCACACGGCAGGCCGAATCGATGTGCTTCGTCGGCACTCACGCCGTAAGTCGTTAATTCTGGCGTTTTACGTGGCCAGTCGCCAGCGCGAACCCGCTCGACAAGGTCGTCCTCAATGCATCCTCCGGATACAGAACCAACCAAATATCCATCTTCACGAATGGCCAGCATGGAACCAACGGGGCGCGGTGCCGAACCCCAAGTACGGATGACGGTCACGAGTGTTACGCCGTAACCCGATTCGGTCCACTGTGTCGCTGCCTTTAGAACTTCCAGGTCGACGCTGTCCACTGAGCCTCCTGCGGCGGGATTATGGTCCAGAAGTTGGTCGGCTCGTAGTCAAGCCATGCTTAACGGTGGGGCGGGGAGGGACTTACACCCCATCACGCTACTATTGATGGATCTGCCTTTTCGTGCCCCGCGGGTGCAACAAGCGCCGGATCCACGCCGTGGTGGGCAAGCCTCGCGGCGACAAAACCGCTGGCCTTCATTTCCTCGACAAACGTGCGGAGCACCTGCGCTGCTTGGCCACCAAGGTGCTTGGGCAATCCAACCGCTTGGCGAATCTGCATGAAGCGGTTTGGTAACAGCCGTAAGCCAGGAATGCGCCGCGCATCAGCTTCCAATTGCTGCTTGACGCCTGCCGCGACATCCAGATTCTCGCTAACGAATGTATCCACGACTGCGGGAGATGTCGGGGCCCGAACAATCTGTGCGTGTTTGAGTTCTCGGGTCAGGAACAAGTCGTAAGCGCTTCCTTTACCAACAACGACTCGTTGCTCCGCGCGGTCCACCTCATCATTCTGGGTGATCGCAGAGGTGTCTCGTACCAGATAGAAGCCTTCAATCACGACATACGGCGTCGTGAATTCGATGTCCTTGCCTCGAGCAGGATCGATCGCGAAGAAGCCAATATCAGCCATGCCGTTTGCTACAACGTCGACTGACTTCCCCGCGGATTCGATCACTACCATTTCGAGAGGGGCACCAAGGCGCTGCGCGAACGCGCGTGCAAGGTCCACCGAGATGCCAGCAGGCGCTCCCGTTGCCGGATCGCGCCCCGCGAGGATTGGGTTGCCGAGGTTAATGGCTGCTCGCAGCTTGCCGGCTGACGTAAACAGGTCTGCGATTGAATGATCGATGTGCGCCATACAAGTCACCTTTTCTTCGGGACTGAATCATGCGGGTTCACGAGCGAGTCTGGCAAACGAAATTTTTTTGCCCTCACTATGACTGCCCTTCATAGCGGGTCCTAATTGAGCCGTCCAGCATGAGTGCGGTTCATGCGCGCTCTTCAAATTTGTCGTTTGCGGATATTCCCTCCGAGATTCACGATGCACCACACGCGGCAATCTTGAATATCGGAAGCAAATGAACATGAAGACATCGTTGGAGAGCATCGTTGTCCGTGATGGGGTACGGATCGCTGCCAGTGTGCATCGCGCACCGGCGAATTTGCCTCGTATTGCGCTACTGCACTCGCTCGCAATGGACCACGCCTTTTGGGCGCCTATGTTCGAGCGATTGACGCTCGAGGCATCAGTGCTGGCCATTGATGCGAGAGGTCACGGAGCGTCGGACAAGCCCACAGGGCCTTATACGACCGAGCAAATGGCTGAGGACCTGAAGGATGTGATCGACTGGCTCGATTGGCCCGACGTTGTCGTTGCCGGTGCTTCGATGGGTGGGTGCGTGGCACTTCAGTTTGCGGGCACGTATAGCGATCGGACGAGCGCGTTGGGGTTGATCGACACCACGGCTTGGTACGGCCCCGAAGCAAAAAAGAACTGGGGCGCGCGTGCCGAACGAGCTCGCGCCGAAGGTTTGGCGGCGATGGTCGATTTCCAAACAACGCGCTGGTTCAGCGATGCATTTCGAGCCGCCCGACCGGAAATTGTCGAGGCCTGCGTGCAGACATTCCTGCGCAACGATGTGCAAGCGTTCGCCGCGACATGCGACATGCTTGGGGAGTTCGACGGGCGTGCCTTGATGGACAACCTGCAGATGCCGACGGCAGTCATCGTGGGGGAAGAGGACTATGCGGCACCGCTTCCGATGGCACAAGCACTGCATGACGGTATCGATAGGTCAACGTTGACGGTCATTCCCGCAGCGCGTCATCTCACGCCGCTGGAGACACCTGATGCCATCGCGTCGGAGCTGCGCGAACTGCTCCTCGCAGGCACGGGCGTTCGCGAAGGAAGGAGGAGTGCGTAATGGTCCCGTTTGAGTTTGTGGTTCCCTACTCGATCGAAGAAGCATTGGGTCTGCTGGATGCGGAAGACCCTGGCATTCGCCCGGTCGGCGGCGGGACGGCGGTCATGTTGATGATGAAAGCCGGCGTGCTACGGCCAACGCGGCTCGTGAGTCTGCACGCCGTTGAGCGCCGCTACGCTGAACTCCACGTCAATGCGAGCGGAGCGTTGGTGATCGGCGGTCTCACGCGCCTTTCAACCATCGAGAACGATGCCGACGTCAAGCGCGGGTGGCCTATGCTCGCGCGGACGATGCGCACGCTTTCGAACGTGCGCGTGCGCAGTGTGGCCACCATCGGAGGGTGTCTTGCGCATGCCGACCCCCATATGGATTTGCCTCCCGTGTTGTCGGCCCTTGGGGCAAACGTATCCATCTCGGGGCCTCACGGCACGCGAAGTGTTCCAGCGGCGGATCTTTGCACGGGGTACTACGAAACAGTTGTCGCCCGCAATGAACTCATTACGGCGGTCACGGTACCGGCGCAGCCGAGCCATACCGCCTACATGAAGGTCACAACGCGAGCGTCGCATGACTGGCCGGCGCTCGGCCTCGCGCTCGCCATGGACGTACGGGACAACGTGATCAGCAAGGCGAGCGTATTCATTGGCGCAGCGACGGACCGGCCGACGCGATTGACGGCGGCACAGGCCGTGCTCGACGGGGCGGCGATTGAAGACGCCACGTTGTTGCGGGCCGGTGAAGCCGCAGTACAGGAAGTCGATCTGATCGGCGATCAACACGGCTCCGCCGCGTACAAGCGCCAACTGTTGAAGGTCATGCTAGGGCGCGCCGTACGTGTCGCTGTCCAGTCAAGGAGTGCTTCATGACGCAATTTCCTCCAGAAATGGCCGATAACGCGATCCACCAGGTCGGACGTCGCATGGAACGACTGGAGTCCAGAGCCAAGGTCACTGGGCGGGCGGACTATACGCACAATGTCGTGCTGCCTCGCATGCTGCATGCGAAGCTTCTGCGAAGCACGGTTGCTCACGGGCGCATTGTCTCGATCAACGTGCAAGCCGCGCAGGCAATGGAAGGGGTGCATTCGGTCGTCACGGGCGCAGACGTCTTGCGCGTAATTCCCGAACCGTACTTCGGCCCAGCGTTTCACGATCAGCCGATCTTGGCGATCGATAAGGTGCGCTACGTGGGCGAGCCAGTTGCAGTGGTGCTCGCTGCAGACCCGCACGTGGCGGAAGCGGCTACGCATCTGATTGATGTGGAGTACGACCCGTTGCCCGCAGTATTCAATGAGGTTGAAGCTGCAAGTTCGACGGCTGTTGTTCACGACGAACTGAAGCCGGCAGGCACGTTCCCCGATCTCAAGCATCTGGCGGGACGCAGGATGACCAATGTCGCGCTGGACTTCCGTGTTCGGCGGGGCAATGTGGACAAAGCCTTCGCGGACGCGGAACACGTCTTTGATGACACATTCACGACGCAGCAGGTGATGCACGTCCCGTTAGAGCCCATGATCTCCATCGCGGAGCCAGGTGACGGGACCATGATTCTGCACACCGCGTCTCAAAGCCCTTCATTCGTGCGCATCGAGATTGCCAGACTGCTGGGTTGGCGCGAGAACCAGGTGCAGGTGAAAACGCGTCATTTGGGCGGGGGGTTTGGTGCCAAGCTCTACATCAAGCTGGAGGCGCTGGCGGTGGCGCTCGCGCTGTTGGCTCGACGTCCCGTGAAAGTGGCACTGACCATGGAGGAGCAGTTCTTCACCATTACCAAGCATGCCACCACGTTCCGTATCCAGAGTGCGGTGGACAAGAACGGGATCATCACCGGCCGCCGATGTGAAGTCTGGTGGAACGGTGGCGCATACGCGGACATCGGCCCGCGTGTGACGCAAAAATCAGGTTTCACCGCCTCAGGGCCGTATGACATCGAGAACGTTCAGATTGATTCGTATCAGGTCTATACGAACCTGCCTCCCGCAGGGGCATTCCGCGGTTTCGGTATCACGCAAGTCGTTTGGGGTTATGAGTGTCAGGCAGACATCATCGCGCGCGCGTTGAAGATCGATCCGATTGATTTTCGGCGACGTAACTTGTTGAAAAACGGACGCCCGCATGCGACGGGAACCGTGATGCAGGACGCAGCGCTCGAGTTGGTGCTGGACCGGGTGGCTGCGCGGATGCAGTGGAATGCGCCTTTCGACAAGGGGAATGGCCGACTGCGTCGCGGGCGAGGGGTTGGGATCGGCTTTAAAGCGGTGGTTGCCCCCACCACGTCGTTGGCAACGATCAGCTTGCAAGGTGACGGTAGTTGCATTCTGCAGGTTGGCACGGTCGATATGGGCCAAGGTTCTGACACGGCGATGGCCCTGATTGCGGGTGAAGTTCTCGGTATGCCGGCGGAGCGCATTCACGTTACGCGGCCGGATACAGACACGACGCCCTATGACATGGCGACGTTGGGTTCGCGGTCGACGTTCCATATGGGACACGCGGTGCGTCTGGCGGCGGAACATGTGGTGGCACAACTCAAACAGCTTGCCGAGGAGCTCGGTGAATCCGAGCAGGGCGTTTCGTCCGCCGGAGATCTGCTGCGCAAAAAGTACGGCATGCAGGCTGGAAACATCATCGGGATCGGCAGCTTTATTCCGAGCTACCAGTCGCCGGACCACGACAGCGGGCAGTCACCTGATATTACGCCGAACTGGATGATCGGTGCCTCAGGGGTAGAGGTAGAGGTCGATACCGAGACAGGGCATTTTCGGTTGGTTCGTTTCGAGAACGTTGTGGACTGCGGTACGCCGATCAATCCGAAGATCGTTGAGACCCAAATCTCAGGCGCCGCAATCATGCAGCTTGGAATGGCACTGCAGGAACAGATGGAGTTCGACGGCGAAGGGCAGCTACGCAACGCATCCTTTTCGGAATACAAGATCCCCGGCATTCACGATATTCCGGAAACCATTGGGTGCGAGATTGCCGAAGCCACGCAATCGAATGGTCCGTACGGTGCAAAGGGCGTTGGCGAGAGCGCGACATTCGGTGTGGCCTCTGCCATTGCAGCCGCAATCGAAGATGCAGTTGGCGTTCGTCTGAAATCGTTGCCGCTCAAGCCGGAAGCCGTATTCCGCGCGATGGCGGAGGTTTGCGGCGAAGCAATCGGCCAGGAGTAAACATGAGCCACACCAGTACACAGATTCAATTCGTTCTTAACGGTGAGCGTGTCACCACTGACATAGAAGGCTACGAGACGATTTTGGAGGTGCTGCGAAACCGTTTCGGTCTGTATGGCGCGCGCGAAAGTTGTGGCCAGGGGTTGTGCGGCTGTTGCACCGTGCGGGTCAACGGTAACGCCATCACAGGCTGTATTTACCCCGCCATCCACGCGGATGGCGCAGAGGTGTCCACCATCGAGAGTCTTGAGAAGGATGGTGAGCTTGACCCGGTGCAGCAAGCCTTCATCGAATGCGGCGCATTTCAATGCGGGTTTTGCACATCCGGGTTCATTCTGATGAGCAAGCAGTTGCTGGAGCGGTACCCTGATCCGACGGACGCGGAAATCCGCAACTATCTCTCTGGAAACCTTTGCCGCTGCGGCGCATATCCAGAAATCATTGCGGCAGTGAAGCTTGCAGCTGAACGTATTCGTGGTGGTGCGCGTTGAAGCGCATCTTCGAAATTTGAGGTCGGAGAAGAACATGGAAATGACTGGGGAGCGCACTCTTGCGCTTTCACGTGAGCGTGTGTGGGCAGCCTTGAATGATCCAGCGGTCTTGAAGCGCTGTTTGCCGGGTTGCGAGTTGTTTGAGAGCGACGAAGCAGAGAATCGCTACAAGGTGGGTATGACCGCTGCGGTTGGGCCCATCAAGGCTCGCTTTAACGGAAAGCTCACGCTGTCTGACATTCAGCCGCCAGTCAGCTACGCACTCGCCTTTGAAGGGTCCGGCGGGGCGGCTGGATTCGGGAAAGGCTCCGCGCAGGTTTCACTGGAAGCCAACGGCGCCGACAGTACAAAGCTGGTTTATGCCGTGAATGCGCAAGTGGGCGGCCGGCTGGCGCAAGTTGGTGCCCGATTGGTGGACGGTGTTGCCAAGAAAATGTCGGAAGAATTTTTTGGCCGCTTTGCAAGAGAGATTGAACCGGGTGAGACGGGGACGGGGGGCTCGGAGCGGATGGGTGGCACCGCCGCGGGACCGTCCCTGGCGGCAGCGCCAACGGCGTTAGGCCAAGCGAGCTCGGCCGGCGCGGGCACGGTGCCCGCGAGTTTCACAGGTGCAGCAGGCAGCCCGACCGTACACGTGACGCTGCAAGACGCAGGGCGCACAAGCACGCTTGCGATGACGCTGGCCACAGTGAGCGCGGCCGTTTCCGCGATGGCCGCAGCTGTCGCGGTGCTTGCCGCCTTCGTTGCTGTGTATGGCGCACGTTGACGGGTGACGCGTGAAAGCCGTTTCAATTGCAGGGGCGCCGGACCCGGCTGGGCACTATTCCCCCGCCGTGGAGGCGAACGGCTTCCTCTTTCTCTCCGGTGTGTTGCCGACAGCTCCGCTTCCGGGTGAGCAGGACGATTTCGAGCGGCAAGTCAGCGCAACGCTCGCGCAGTGCGAGCGGGTCCTGCAAGCCGGTGGATATTGCATGGCGGATGTCGTGCAGTGCACCGCTTACATCGTCGGAGTGGCCCATTGGCCGCGATTCAACGCGGTCTATGCCGAGGTTCTTGGCAGCCATCGGCCCGCCCGTACGGTTGTGCCTGTGGCGGAGCTCCATCACGGGTGGCTGGTGGAGATTCAATTGGTCGCTCACCGCGGCCACGGCGCTTAGCAAAGATAGGGTTCGACATGACGACGAACATGGGCGTTGACGTATCACGTACGCGCGAGCTTCCCTGGTACAAGACGCTTTCGCGCAAGCAATGGAGTATTCTCGCTGCCTCGAACTTGGGATGGATGTTCGATGGCTTCGAGAACTACGCACTCATCCTGACGGCTGGCGTTGCATTGCACCAGTTGGTGGAGCCTTCGGCGCTAGGTTCGCTGCCTGTCTACATCGGCGCGCTCATCGCAATCAACCTGCTGGGTTGGGGCGTTGGCGGCATGTTGGGCGGCATTCTTGCGGATTACATCGGACGCAAGCGCATGATGATCGTCTCCATCCTGGCGTACTCCGTGATGACGGGCTTGTCCGGGTTCGCCTGGAGTTTTGAGTCGTTGGCCGTGCTGCGCTTCCTGGTCGGCGTGGCCGTCGGCTCGGAGTGGGCCACGGGCAGCTCCATGATGGCGGAGCTTTGGCCGGACCATGCGCGAGGAAAAGGCGCCGGGCTTATGCAGTGCGGACTCGGCTTGGGGTTCTTTTTTGCCTCCCTGGCATGGCTGCTCATCGCGCCGTTGGGTGAGCATGCCTGGCGCTACATGTACTTGCTGGGCGTGTTGCCCGCGCTTCTCACCCTGTGGATTCGTCGTGCCATTCCAGAGTCGGCGCTTTGGGAGGCAGTGAAGGCGAAGCGCGCCGAAGCGCAAAAAAAGCAGCAGAGCGGGGCCACGCTCTCCTCGGAGGATGCGCATCTGGTCAAGTTCACGCTGTCGGATTTATTTGCCGACCAGGCAGTCCGTGGGCGGACGGTGGCCGTGTTTCTCATGTCCTTGGCTACGACGGTGGGCTTCTGGAGCATTTCGACCTGGGTGCCGCCCTTCATCGCTGCCACGGCTGGCGCACAAGGCTTGGTGGCGGCCAAGTGGGCGAGTTACGCTGGGATGGCGTTTACGGTCGGCTCTGTCACCGGCTATATCGCACTCGGCTTCCTGTCCGATGCCTACGGCCGTAAACCCGTCACGATCGCGTTCTACGTCTTGGCCCTGCTGACGACGCCTGTATTGTTTTTCACCGCCACTGACGTGTACGTATTGCTGGGCCTGGCGTTTGTCAGCGGTATTTTTGCCAACGGCCAGTACACGTGGATGCCGGTGTGGCTGCCGGAACTCTACCCGACGCGGATGCGTGCAACGGCGCTCGCTTTCGCGTTCAATGCGCCACGCTTTCTGGCATTTCTTGGCCCGTTGCTCGCCGGTACGATGATCCACACGTTCGGGGGCTACGGCCAAGCCGCGTTGGCGCTGGCATGCATCTACCTAGTTGGCATCTTTGCCGCGCCGGCTTTGCCGGAAACGAATGGCCAGCCGCTGCCACGGTAGTTATGCAGGCGCATGACGGTGGGTCCTAGGCCTTACTGTATCGGCCTTGCGAACCTCCCGGCACGTCGCACAAACACCGCAATGCCGTTCAGTTAAGCCTATGGTGTCGTTCCCGCGAAGGCGGGAACCTCGTGTCGTTGATGTATTCAAGCGGTATCAGCGCTGCTGGCCCTGGCCTTGGCCATGCTCGCAGCTGCATGCGCAGCGGCGACGCGGACCAGAGGAGCCCGCGCGGCCCGGTTGACCGATTTGCGAAGCCGACTATTGGCGGCGGATAGCGGCCCGATGCCATCGCGCAAGGAGAGCATCCCGCCGCAGCTTCCCGCGCGAGGAGCGAGGAAGCGCCTCTATTGGCCAGATACTGGCGGGGCGCTTTTCTTTCGGCAGTCTGGCTGCCAAATAGGCTCGTAGCATGTCAGGCCCTGTGCTTGCATTTTTGCGTAGCACGACAAAACAAACGATGTCCTGTCCATAGATCGGATCAGGGACACCCACGGCAGCGGCTTCTACAACGTCACCATGTGTCAGCAGGGCATCTTCAATTTCACTTGGCGCGACTTTGACGCCTCCTCGTATCACCAGGTCGTCCATGCGCCCTAGCAGTTGTACGAAACCGCCTTCATCACGTTGTGCGAGATCACGGGAGTAGAGCCGCTGCCCGCGGACGGCACGTATTGAACCGTCGATTTCAAGTATTCCAACGGCCAACTTTGGGCCTTCCAATACAACCTGTCCTGCCATCCCCGGGGGACATGATTGACCCTCGAAATCCACGACGTCAAAGGCCGTGTGTGGAACGGGCAGACCGACGGTCCCGACCTTGCGATTCCGTAGACGATTGCCGCAGATCCAACCGGCCTCCGTCGAACCATACATGTTGAGGACCGCGATACCGGTCTCCTGTTCGAAGCGCAGCCAGGTGCTGCGCGATAACGGGGCTGAACTGCAGGTCATCAGACGCAGGCTCGACGCACAAGCGCGTAGCTCCTCGAGCGGTCCGTTCAGCAGCATGTTGAGAACGGTAGGTACGCCGGCGCAGATCGTGATGTTGTGGTCCGCTATCCAGGTCGGAAATCGACTGCGTGAGAATTGACGCGCAAGATGCAGGGTTGCGCCGCTTTGGAGAAATGGCATCAGCGACAGAATCTGAGGCGAATACCAACTGAGTGAGCGGTATTCGAGAATGCGATCGTCTTCGCTGAGTTCCAGTAGGTATGCGCTATCCAGGCCGTTGAGCCAGTACGATGCGTGATCGTGCAAGACAATCTTTGCCGCCCCCGCGCTACCGGAGGTGCAGCACGCCGCGGCAATGTCGTCTGGCTTCGTGTTTGGTACCGGCAGTGTGGTGTTTGCAGGCAACGCCGAAAGGTGGATTGTTTCTGCCTGCTGCGACGGTTGAGAGCGGCTTCCCCAACGGCCATATCGAGCGCTTGCGCGAACTCCCGCTGGCAGATCAGCGGCCATGATGCCAGCACCGTAGAGTACAAGTGCCGGGTTCAACGAATTGAACGCGACTTGTGTGGCGACGGCTCCGAGCTGAGAGGTGTCGAAGGGGCACACGATGGCGCCAAGGCGCCACAGTGCAAGCCACATCAGTATGGTCTCAATGCCGTCATCAATCAGCAGGACAACTCGGACACGCTCAGATACACCCAACTTCTTCAGCTGAAGCGCAACGCCATCCACAACATCTGCGAGCTCAGCGAAGCTGATGTGCTGTTGGCGCTCGACGTCTACGATCGCAATCTTGGCGGGGTGCCGATTGCGATGCCCAGCCAGCACTTCGGCCAGGGAGCGCCATGGTGTTTCTATGCTTGACTTGTCCATCGCGCCTTTCAAGAGTCCTTAACCAGCCGAGAGCTCGTGAGGGTTGGGCTGAGTATCCACGTGTGTCAGATGTGTCAGAGCCCAT
Source organism: Cupriavidus sp. FW306-01-F10A (assembly GCF_058782785.1). Lineage (NCBI taxonomy): Bacteria > Pseudomonadati > Pseudomonadota > Betaproteobacteria > Burkholderiales > Burkholderiaceae > Cupriavidus > Cupriavidus sp. FW306-01-F10A. Next base: position 11,798 of record NZ_JBYSYA010000041.1, on the reverse strand, counting down.
TCTCGGAAAAGCTCAACCTTCCCGACCTTTGCTTTGGCCATCGTTGAAGTGATGTAGTAGCTGGAACCAGACGGGACACGGGGCCCAAAGGGCTGAACGAGCGTGCCCTGTGCGAGGTCGCGGTCGACTAGCGGCGTACGTCCAATCGCAAGACCACCGCCCTCGATCGCAGCAGCGAGCGAGGTCAGTTGGAGTTGAAAAACGGCTTCGCCAGCGAAATGTACGCCACTGTAGCCCGCGGCATCGAGCCATGCCGGCCAGTCGTCCTGGTATAGGGAGTAGAAATAGGTTCGGATCCTCACAAACCGCGCGAGCTTGTCTTCAATGCTCCCATGGGAGCCGATCTCTTCAAGCAGGCGAGGGGAGCAAACCGGGAAGAACTCTTCGCCCTGAATAAGGTCGGCACGCATGCCGCCCCACCTTCCCGCACCATATCGGATGGCTACGTCGTAGTTGTTGCTTTCGAAGTCGTCGAAGTTTGCACTCGTCGACAACTGAAGTGTGATGTCTGGATGCTTGCGCTGGAAGTCGGGGAGCTTCGGAATCAGACATTTGACGGCATAGGTCGGCAGGCACGCGATCGTGAGTACTGTATTGACCTTCTTCTTGCGCGTGTTCTCGCTGGCTATGGCGAGCATGCTGATCGCCTCATTGACCGATCTCAGGTATTCCACCGCCGCAGGCGTGAGTGTCAGTGTGTTGCGCTGGCGGACGAACAGCTTCGTGTCGAGCCGATCTTCAAGCGTCTTGATTTGATGGCTGATCGCGGTTTGGGTGATGTCGAGTTCTCGCGCAGCCTTCGTGAAGCTCAAGTGACGTGCTGCCGACTCGAAGGCGATCAGACTCTGAAGGGAAGGGATAAACGGTCTCATGGCTTGCAGTTGCCTGGCGTGCTGTCGGCGTTGGCATCGTGCGCTGCGTAGCCCGTCGGGCCGCAGCACATTCATTCGGTAATGATTATCGTATATAAGTAGTTTACTGCCGGGCGTGATGAAAGCAAGGGAACCCCGGCTCGGTGAATTCCCTAGGTACAACCGTGACCGAGACGCTTCGATTCAACCTTCTGGATAGATGGGGTGATCCAGTGCGTTGCTTGGCGTGGCACCACGAGTTTTGGGTCGTTCGAGCCTGCGCAGGGTGGGGAATCACTGCCGCCTAGTCACTTTGAAACTACCTTGTGCGGTCGCAAGAAGGACTCGGTGGTCCAGCCAAGCCTCGCCGCGCGCGAAATACAGCGACCGACCCCGTTGCTCGAGAAAACCTTTGGCAATGACCGTACCGCCCGTTCCACTGTTGAGGAAGTTCAATGCCAAGGACACTGTGCGTCCATGGACGGGTTCGTGCGAGGCATGGCTATACAGCCCGGAGTAACCGCACGCGGCATCCAGAAGCGTTGAGATGACCCCGCCCTGAAGAACACGCTGTCTGTTGAGCAGGCTCGCACTGATTGGCAGGTGGAATTCGCAGTAGCCCTCGAACCATTCGGTGCATGAGGCACCGAGTAAGGCGAGGAATGGATTGTCAATGACGATGGGACTGTCGTGAATTTCCACGGAATCTCACTCTCTGTATGCACCCAGGACTCACGCAGCGTAGTAGGGCTGAGCGGGTATGGCGAACGAAAGCCATTCATGTGAGCCATGAGATCGGGTTGATCGCTGAGAGCACTGCGCACCAACGGCCGTGTTGTTGGCGTTGGGGCGACTACAAGGACCACTCATAGCTGGGATGAAAAACTATCGTTCGCACGGGTGCGGCGCAGGAGCTAGTCTTTTCTCACTTTCCAAAGCAACTCCCGAGGCTACCTTCCTATGACAATCACGTCTTTCGAAAATCCGTTGGCAACGTTCGAACGCATCAACATGTACATTGGCGGGGCCTGGGTCGAGTCTTCAAGCGGCAAGGTGCTTGAGAGCATCGATCCGTATCGCCAACAGGTGTGGGCGGTCGTGCCGGACGCATCAGAAGACGACGTCAAGTCGGCGGTAACTGCCGCTCGGGATGCATTTGATAATGGCCCCTGGCGGCGTACTACACCGCAGCAACGCGCCGCCTTGATGCGTAAGCTTGGTGACTTGATCGCCCGCGATGCTGAGCGCATGGCGCGAATCGAGTCCTCGGACAACGGTAAGTTGTATCGAGAGATGCTCGGTCAGTGGCGATACCTGCCCGAGTGGCTGTACTACTTTGCCGGCCTCGCTACGCAAGCTTGCGGAGAGCTCCTGCCCAGCGATCGACCGAACTACTTGGCCTTCACTCGTAAAGAGCCGGTTGGTGTAGTGGCAGCCATTACGCCATGGAACTCACCGTGCCTGCTGATGATGTTCAAGCTTGCGCCGGCGCTTGCCGCGGGCTGCACCTTCATCGTCAAGCCCTCGGAACACACACCGGTTTCCACCTTGAAGTTTGCCGAACTGATGGAAGAGGCAGGATTCCCGCCCGGCGTCTTCAATGTTGTCACCGGCGGACCGGACGTGGGCCGCTGGCTGGTGTCCGATGCCCGCCTGGACAAGATCACGTTTACTGGGTCGGATGGTGTTGGCAAAGCCATTGCTCGTGCGGGAGCGGAAAGCTTCGCGCGCGTTTCGCTTGAGCTGGGTGGAAAGTCGCCGCAACTCGTCTTCGACGATTGCGATGTCAAGGCGGCAGCGAATGGTGTCATTTCGGGCGTGTTCGCCGCGACCGGGCAGACCTGCATGGCCGGTTCCCGCTTGATTGTGCATCGATCCGTTCATGATGAAGTTGTTGAGCGCGTCATCAGCCGAATCAAGGAGCTCAAGCTTGGTGATCCAATGGATCTGGCGACGGAAATGGGGCCCGCAGCGACAGAGCCACAGTTCCACAAGATTCTTTCGATGGTCAAGGCGGCTGAAGCGGAGGGAGCAACGCTTGCGTATGGTGGCAGACAGGCTCCGGAGGGCGGCTTCTTTGTCCTGCCCACGGTGCTGACCGGTGTACAGAATTCCATGAGCATTGCTCGGGATGAAGTGTTTGGGCCGGTGTTGTCTGTCCTGACCTTTGACAGCGAGGATGAGGCTGTCAGCATCGCAAACGACACTCGATATGGCCTGGCCGCGGGCGTTTGGACACTGAACGTGCAGCGGGCGCATCGCATCGCCTCGCAATTGCGCGCCGGTACGGTGTGGATCAATGCGTATCGCGTGACCGCACCTTTTGCGCCTTTCGGTGGTTTCAAACATAGCGGAATTGGGCGTGAGAACGGCCATGACGGCATGGCTGAATTTCTTGAGACAAAGACTGTCTGGGTCGAGCTGAGCGGGGATTTGCGCGATCCGTTCACCATGGGCTAGCCCATTCATCATCGTTCCCGCGATGTCGCCTGTGCTGTAGAAAACGGCCCTTTAGGTTTGATATCGCGGTTCTATTTCCCTTGCACTTGATGACGAGTGTCGTGATGTGCCGTTTTTATCGGCGCATGGGTTGTTATTGCTTTTGAAATGCATATTTATATTTTGACGTCGCTCTATTAAGGGCGGCGGTGTGTGTTGTCTAATAAAAAATAGACTAACTGTTTATTTAACTATCGGAGGAAACGATGAAGAGAAAGAATCTCTTTGCCGTGATAACGGCTGTGGCGACGTTTGGCGTGGCCACTGCGTACCCGGTTCGGGCACAGGCGCCCGCAACTCCCGTGAAGATTGGATTCGCAACGGATATGAGCGGGCTCTACTCCGATATCGATGGTGCGGGCGGGGTAGAGGCAGTGAAGATGGCGATTTCCGACTTTGGCGGGCAAGTCGCGGGCAAGAAGATCGAACTGCTTGCATTTGATCATCAAAACAAACCGGACATTGCTTCCACAAGATCCCGAGAGCTGATTGATGTTCAGAAGGTCAATCTGTTGCTGGGCGGCGTGAACTCTGCCGTTGGCCTTGCAATGTCGAAGATCGCGGCCGAGAAGAAGGTGGCCTATATCTCGGTTGGCGCCGGTACGGCACGGCTGACCAACGAGGAATGTACGCCGTACACCATCAACTATGCGCTTGACACCATTGCGCAAGCTCGCGTGGCGGGAAAAGCCGTCACGAACCAGGGCGGGAAGACCTGGTTCTTCTTGGTTGCCGACTACGCCTTTGGACATTCGCTTGAGAAAGACACCTCCGAAGTCGTGAAGAGCAACGGTGGCAAGGTGATTGGTTCCGTGCGTCACCCCGTTTCGGCTTCAGACTTTTCGTCCTTCCTGATGCAGGCGCAAGGTTCCCGAGCGCAGGTGCTTGCTTTGGCCGATGCCGGCAGCGATTTGCACAACGCGATCAAGACCGCCACGGAGTTTGGCATCAATAAAAGCATGCGGATGACGGCGCTCATGCAATTCATTTCCGACACGCACACCATGGGGCTCGGCGTGACCCAAGGCATGTATTTGTCGGATGCCTGGTACTGGGATCTCAACGACCAGACGCGTGCATGGTCAAAGCGGTTCTTTGAGAAAACAAAAAGAATGCCGACCGTGCTTCAGGCGGGCGCCTATTCCGCTACGTTGCATTATCTGAATGCTGTGAAAAGCGTTGGTGCGACGGACGTGGATAAGGTGATGGAAAGGATGAAGGCGTCGAAGATCAACGATATGTTCGCAAAAAATGGATACATCCGGCCGGATGGCCGAATGGTGCATGACTATTACCTAATGGAGGTGAAGAAGCCGTCGGAATCCAAGTATCCGTGGGACTACTACAAGGTGGTGCAAACGGTCCCAGGGGAGCAGGCATTCAACACGAAAGCGGAGTCAAAGTGCGCTCTCTGGAAATGATTGTATTTTGATTTTGAAGTTGAATTAAATAAATATAACTAGGAGGAGAACAGATGATTAAGAAAATTGTCGGCTCCATGTTGCTGGCCGCGCCCATGATCGCGAGTGCCAAATCCGTCACGATTTACGGTGTGGTGGACACCGGCGTCGAATATGTCAATAACGTTGGTGTTGCCAAAGATGGCCTGGCACGCATGCCAACCTTGACTGGTACGGTGCCGTCACGCTGGGGCATGCGCGGTGAAGAGGATTTGGGGAACGGCCTGAAGAGTCGCTTTGCGCTTGAGTCCGGGTTCGGGGCAGACGCAGGCACCTCCAACCAGGGCGGGCGATTGTTTGGGCGGCAAGCCTGGGTTGGCCTTTCCAACAACTGGGGGCAGATCTCGTTCGGTCGTCAGTACACGATGCTGTTCTGGGCCATGCTCGACTCTGACATCTTGGGGCCGAATGTCTACGGATCCGCATCGCTGGACAGCTATTTTCCGAACGCACGGGCAGACAACGCAATCGCCTACAAAGGCAAATTCGGCGGTTTGACTGTAGGCGCTACGTATAGCTTTGGGCGCGACGTTGTCAACGCCGGGCCGGGCCCTTCGGGGACCAATTGTGCTGGCGAGAATCCTGCGGATAGCTTGGCCTGCCGCGAATGGTCGGCGCTTCTGCAGTACGAAACGAATTGGTGGGGCGTGGGTGCCGCTTACGATTCCCAGCGTGGCGCTCCAGGAGCCTTCGGTGGTCTGGTCAAAAGCAGCCTGAAGGATGACCGCCTGTCGGTCAGCGGCTACATGCTGTTGGACAAGACGAAGCTTGGGCTTGGCGTTGTGAGCCGGAATAACGAGGGCAGTGTCACACCGCATAGCCAGCTCTACTACGGCGGGATTTCTTACGACATTACCCCCGCTTTCAATCTTGCCGGTGAGGTGTACTACCTCCATTTCAACAACAGTGCTAACAAGGCATGGCTGGGTGCGCTTCGTGGTACTTACGCATTCTCCAAGCGGACTTCGGCATACGCTACGGTCGGTTACATCCAGAACGGTGGCCAATTGGCGCAGTCGGTCAGTACGGGGGCAGCCGGTAGCAATCCGGCGCCCGGCGTCAATCAGATGGGCGCGATGATCGGTCTCAAGCAGGTCTTCTAACGAGGCTGACCATGTGAGGGGCGCCCACTTCCGAAGTCGGAAGCATGCTGGGCAACTCCCTGCGCCTACGCTGTATATCCGGCTTGCAAAGATCGTCGGCGGGACGACGGTCTTGCAGCGGCCCTACGGTACTGTGCGGCAGGTTATTAGGAGCTACGGCTTCATTCCACGAATGACGTTGATACCCAGATCGGGTTCGGGATCTGGTTCTTGACGGCTTTCCTTGGCAGTGTTGCCCGTTCATGGAAGAAACGACCATGCATCGCGATGATCTGATTCTGGAAACACGCAGTCTCTCGAAGGCTTTCCGCGGCTTCACCGCGGTCAGTGACGTCGATCTACGCGTACGCCGCGGTTCGATTCACGCACTCATCGGCCCGAATGGTGCCGGCAAGACGACGTGCTTCAATTTGCTGACCAAGTTCCTGGTGCCGACATCCGGCGCCATCTTATTCAACGGCATCGACATTACACGCGAGAAGCCTGCGCAGATCGCCCGCCGTGGAGTCATCCGCTCGTTCCAGATCTCGGCGGTGTTTCCGCACTTGACGGCGTTGGAGAATGTGCGCATCGGCCTGCAGCGTCAGCTTGGAACATCCATGCACTTCTGGCGCAGCGAGCGCTCGCTCGGGAGGCTCGATGAGCGCGGGATGGAGCTGCTGGATCAAGTTGGGTTGACCGAGTTTGCCGGCACGGTGACAGTTAACATGCCCTATGGCCGCAAGCGCGCGCTGGAGATTGCCACCACCCTTGCAATGGAGCCTGAGCTCATGCTGCTCGACGAGCCAACGCAGGGTATGGGCCATGAAGACGTTGATCGGGTTACGCAGCTCATCAAGAAGGTGTCGGCGGGTCGCACCATCCTGATGGTGGAGCACAACATGAATGTGATCTCGTCCATCGCCGACAAGATTACGGTACTCCAGCGCGGGGCCATTCTCGCCGAAGGGCAGTACGCCGAGGTGTCGAAGGATCCGCGCGTGATGGAAGCCTACATGGGCACTGCGGACGCCGAGTTGCAGGGCGCGCATTGAGGAGGGGAAATGACAACTACGACCAACACACCAGCCCTCCAAATCACGGACCTGCATGCCTGGTATGGCGAATCGCACATCCTGCACGGTGTCGACCTGACCGTGAACCGGGGCGAGGTAGTGACACTGCTAGGCCGAAACGGAGCCGGTCGTACGACCATGCTGCGCGCGATTATGGGTCTCACCGGTGCGCGCAAGGGTTCGATTAAGGTCAACGGGCGCGAGACGATCGGCCTGCCCACGCACAAGATCGCGCATTGCGGTATCGGCTACTGCCCGGAAGAGCGCGGCATCTTCTCCAGTCTGTCATGTGAGGAGAACTTGCTGCTGCCACCGCACTTGAAAGGGCAGGGCAAGGGGATGAGTGAGGCCGAGATCTACGCGATGTTCCCCAACCTGAACGAGCGCCGCCAAAGCCAGGGGACGCGGCTGTCGGGGGGGGAACAGCAGATGCTCGCAGTGGGGCGCATCTTGCGCACCGGCGCAAACTTGCTGCTGCTTGATGAGATATCGGAGGGGCTTGCGCCGGTGATCGTGCAGACACTGGCACGAATGATTCTGACGCTGAAGAAGAAGGGCTATACGGTGGTGATGGTCGAGCAGAATTTCCGCTTCGCAGCCCCGCTGGCCGACCGCTTCTATGTGATGGAGCACGGCACCATCGTCGAGCGCTTCGCGGCCGATGCGCTTCAACAGAAGATGCCTGTACTGCATGAGCTGCTTGGAGTCTGATTGGCAATGAAGATCACTCGGCTGGCGGCATTGATGGCCGCCTTGATATTGAATATGGCGTCGGGGTCAGCTGCAGCGCAGGTGTCGGGCGACACGGTCAAGATCGGCTACATCACGGACATGTCAGGTTTATACGCGGACATGGACGGACCGGGCGGGCTTGAGGCCATCAAGATGGCGATCGAGGATGCCGGTGGTGCGGTATTGGGCAGACCGATAGAGCTGCTCTCAGCGGATCACCAGAACAAGGCCGACATCGCCGCCTCCAAGGCTCGCGAATGGATGGACACGCAAGGGCTGGATGCGCTGATCGGCGGCGCCAACTCCGCGGCGGGTCTGGCCATGAATAAGGTGGTTGCCGAAAAGAGGCGCGTTTACTTCAACGTCGGGGCCGCTTCGGCACGACTGACCAACGAGGAGTGCACATCGTACACCGTGCACTACGCGTATGACACGGTGGCACTGGCCAAGGGTACCGGACGGGCGGTGATCAAGCAGGGCGGCAAATCGTGGTTCTTCCTGACCGCGGACTACGCTTTCGGCCATTCGCTGCAGAACGACACCGCTGCTGTAGTCAAGGCTAATGACGGTACTGTGGTGGGTTCGGTACGCCACCCGTTGGCGGCACTGGATTTCTCGTCCTTCCTGCTGCAAGCGCAGACATCTAAGGCGCAGGTATTGGGGCTAGCCAACGGCGGCGGCGACACCATCAATTCGATCAAGGCGGCGAAGGACTTTGGTATCGCCAAGACGATGAAGATCGCCGGCCTGCTGATGTTTATCAACGATGTCCATAGCCTAGGGCTGAAGAACGCCGAAGGTCTTCTGATGACCGATAGCTGGTACTGGGACATGAACGATGCCACACGCAAGTTCGCCAGTCGCTTCTTCAGCAGGATGAAGAAGATGCCGAGCAGCCTGCAGGCTGCCGACTATTCGGCGGTACGCACCTATCTGAAGGCGGTGGAGGCCGCGCGGACTGACGATGCGGACAAGGTCATGGTCGAACTCAAGAAGGCAAGGATCGACGACTTCTACGCTAAGGGCTATATCCGTCAGGACGGACGAGGCATCCATGACATGTATCTGATGCAGGTGAAGGCACCAGCGGAATCAAGGAAGCCTTGGGACTACCTGAGGATCTTGGCCACCGTCCCTGGTGAGCAGGCTTTCACTTCAGTGGCCGAGTCGAAGTGTCCGATGCTAAGGAAATAGGACATACCGCAAGCAATTGAAAGCAGAGAGTGAGCAGTCCCCATACGTCGTTGTACCGGTGAACGTATGGTCTGGCCTCCGCCGTAGTTTGGTGGGGTGAGGCAACGTCGCGCACCAAACGGTGCGCTATAGCGATACGTCAATACTTGCGATGGACATCTTCAATATTCCTCTTCCAGCCATGTTGTCCCAATTGCTGCTGGGGCTCGTCAATGGCGCGTTCTACGCCATGCTGAGCCTGGGGCTGGCCGTCATCTTTGGCCTGCTCAACGTCATCAACTTTGCGCACGGTGCGCTGTTCATGCTGGGTGCGCTGCTGGCCTGGGCGGGCATGGCGTACGCCGGACTCAACTACTGGGCGATGTTGGCGCTGTCACCGCTGGTGGTGGCTGTGCTCGGTGTCGGCATCGAGAAGACCATGCTGCGCTGGATCTACAAGCTCGACCACATCTATGGCTTGCTGCTGACGCTGGGCATCACGCTGGTGATCGAAGGCGTGTTCCGTTCGGTCTACGGTGTGTCCGGTCTGCCTTACTCGCCGCCGGAGGCCCTCCAGGGCGCTGCCGATTTTGGCTTCATGCGCTTGCCCAACTATCGTATCTGGGTGGTGGCGGTCTCGCTCAGCGTGTGCTTCGCAACGTGGTACGTCATCGAGAAAACCAAGCTTGGCGCCTATCTGCGCGCCGGAACGGAGAACCCGAAGGTTGTTGAAGCCTTTGGCATCAACGTGCCGCTGATGGTGACGCTTACCTACGGCTTTGGCGTGGCGCTGGCGGCCTTCGCCGGTGTGCTTGCGGCACCGGTTATGCAGGTCTCGCCGCTAATGGGGCAGAACCTGATCATCGTCGTGTTTGCCGTAGTGGTGATCGGCGGAATGGGTTCGATTACCGGCTCGATCTTCACCGGGCTTGCACTCGGTGTGATCGAAGGACTGACCAAGGTGTTTTATCCGGAAGCATCGTCCACCGTGGTGTTCGTCATCATGGTGATCGTGCTGCTACTGCGCCCGGCTGGGCTGTTCGGCAAGGAGAAGTGATGAGCGGACAAACAATCGCTGTGACCAAGGTGCAGCAGAACGTGGTGGGCAGAAGCCTATCGAAACGTGCATTTTTCGGCCTGGTGCTGCTGGGCCTGCTGGCTGCACCGGCGCTGGGGGCGTACCCCGTGTTCGTGCTGAAGGTGCTGTGTTTCGCTTTGTTCGCGTGCGCCTTCAATCTGTTGATTGGGTACGCGGGCCTGCTGTCGTTCGGCCATGCCGCGTTCTTCGGCGGCGCGGGCTATGTCGCGGGCGAAGCCATGAAGATGTGGGGCGTGACACCGGAGGTCGGGTTGCTCATCGGCACTGCCAGCGGGGCGTTGCTCGGTTACGTGATGGGCGCGCTCGCGATCCGCCGGCAGGGCATCTACTTCGCGATGATTACGCTCGCGCTGGCGCAGATGCTCTACTTCATCTGCCTGCAGGCACCGTTTACGGGCGGAGAGGATGGCTTGCAGGGCATTCCGCGCGGCAGTCTGTTCGGTGTGTTGCCACTTGCCGACGACACGACGCTGTATTACGTAGCGCTGGCAGTCATCGTGGCGGCCTTTGCATTGATCGTGCGGATCGTGCACTCGCCATTCGGGCAGATCCTCAAGGCGATCAAGGAGAACGAGCCGCGCGCCATCTCCCTGGGTTACGACGTTGACCGCTTCAAGCTGATGGCGTTCGTGCTGTCGGCGGCGCTATCGGGGCTGGCGGGTTCCATCAAAGCACTGGTGCTGGGGTTCGAGACGCTTTCCGATGTGCATTGGTCGCTGTCTGGCATGGTCATTCTGATGACCCTGGTGGGCGGCCTCGGCACGCTGTCGGGCCCCATTGTCGGTGCGCTGGTGGTGGTGGCGCTCGAGAACAAGCTTGGCGACCTGGGCAGCTACCTGAGCGCCGTCACCGGCATCGAATGGTTCAACGTTCTGGGGGAATCCGTGCCGATGGTGACGGGCGCGATCTTCATTCTGTGCGTGCTGCTGTTCCGCAAAGGGATGGTCGGTCAACTTGTGAGTCGCTAGCGCGGTAATGTGCTACCACGTTGATTGGCACACCCTGTAGGAGCATCGAGAAGGCTGTTGGTGTCTCCAGCCGGGTTAGGGCGATGCTGTCCCTGACGCGGTTCCCTTGGCTGTACGGTCTATATGTTGAGGCCGTGCAGCCTTTCTTCTTTTCGAGGTCAGCGAAACAGCATGCTATTGAACTGCTCCCGCAACCTTGGGAAGCAAGGCGAGTAGCTGTTCACGTTCGGCGCGCGTCAGCTGGGAGGCGATGACTTGTTCGAACTCAGCCATGATGGCGCGGCCGCGCTTGACCTCGGACCGCCCTTCAGGGGTCAACTCAAGTTCATATACGCGGCGGTCTGTCTGGCTCGGCTGTCTCGTGACTAGAGAAAGCTCTTCAAGAGCATCGACGACCTTCACTACATTGGGCCCCGCGATGTTCAATGCCATTCCCAGTGATGCCTGGCTGATACGAGGATTGGCGTCGATCGTCAGCAAGGCAGTCAGGCGGGCGGGTGACAGCTCGGGAGGCAGCAATTGAAACATTGCATCCACACAGCGTACTTGTGCGCGCTTGATTGCATAACCAAGTGAGCAATCCAGCAGGTCTGGTTGCTGCAGGGGATCCAACGCGTTCGTCTTTGGCGTTCGCCGTGATTGACCGTTCACAGCTGACGTGTTGGCGCGGGCTCGACTCGTTGTGTCCGTTTCAAGGTTTTTCTTGCGGCTAGCCATTGTCTTGGGCGTGGGGTAGGGAATCTACTTGAACGCGGAAACTTGCATCTGTAGTGTAGCACTTATAATAATTATAACGAGTAATGATTACGTGGCGTCGTTATGTGAAAGTCGGCGTGAATCCGGTGAGGAGACAATGAT